>JANYFO010000092.1 GCA_025362635.1 Gemmatimonadaceae bacterium
TGTTTTTGTTCACAAAAGCGATTCTCGATGGGAAGCCCATTGACGTGTTTAATCACGGCAAGATGTTGCGCGACTTCACCTATATCGATGATATCGTCGAGGGCGTGGTGCGCACCAGCGATCACACCGCGCAACCAAATCCCGACTGGAACAGTGACGCGCCTGATTCGGCGACAAGTCGCGCCCCATATCGTCTCTACAATATTGGCAACAACAATCCGGTGGAGTTGATGTATCTCATCAGCACCATTGAACAACAGTTAGGTCGTGTTGCGGAAAAACGTATGATGGACATTCAGCCAGGAGACGTGCCAGCGACGTATGCTGACGTCGAGGCATTAGTGCAAGACGTGGGCTTCGCTCCGAAGACACCAATTGAAGTTGGCGTGCGGAATTTCATCGCGTGGTATCGCGAGTACTACGGCGTGGGAGCGTAAGCACGCTATGAAGATCACGATGATTGGCACGGGTTACGTAGGTCTTGTCTCCGGTGCGTGCTTTGCGGAATTTGGTCCGCACGTGACGTGTGTTGACCTCGATACGGCAAAAATTGAACGGCTGCGTCGCGGTGAAATTCCGATTTACGAACCGGGGCTGGAAGCGCTTGTCGCCAAGGGCGTGCAGAGCGGGCGCTTGAGTTTTACGACGGACCTTGCCGCCGCTGTTGCGGATGCCGACGCGGTATTCATTGCCGTTGGTACGCCGTCGCGTCGTGGTGATGGGCATGCCGACTTGCGGTATGTCGAAGCCGCCGCGGCAGACATCGCTCGCGCGCTGACGGGATACACGGTGATCGTGACCAAGAGCACCGTACCCGTGGGTACGGGTCGTCGGGTTGCGCAGATCATCCGCGAGACAAACCCTACTGCCGATTTTGACGTAGCGTCGAACCCAGAATTTTTGCGCGAGGGATCGGCCATACCGGATTTCATGCGTCCGGATCGCGTGGTGATTGGTGCCGAGACTGATCGCGCACGCAGCGTGATGCAGTCACTGTATCGGCCGCTGTATTTGTTAGAGACACCGGTAGTGATGACAACGCTGGAAACAGCGGAGCTCACCAAGTACGCGGCGAATGCATTTCTTGCCACCAAAATCACGTTCATTAACGAGATTGCGGATTTGTGCGAGAAGGTTGGGGCGAACGTGCAAGATGTGGCGCGCGGTATGGGGCTGGATGGGCGCATCGGCAAGAAGTTTTTACATGCGGGCCCAGGCTACGGCGGTTCTTGCTTTCCGAAAGACACGATTGCGTTGGTGCGCACCGCGCAAGAGTACGGATCGCCAGCGCGCATCGTCGAGACCGTAGTGCAAGTGAATGATCGTCGCAAAGGCGCGATGGCGTCGCGGGTCATGACGGCTGCTGGTGGTAGCGTACGCGGCAAAACGGTGGGCGTGCTTGGTGTGGCATTCAAACCGAATACCGACGATATGCGTGATGCGCCTAGTCTCGCAATCATTCCGGCGCTGCAGGACGCAGGCGCACACATTCGTGCGTTTGATCCGGCGGCCATGCATGAAGCAACGCCGTTGCTGCCAGGCGTGACGTGGTGCACAGATGCCTATGATGCGGCGGAGGGTGTGGATGTGCTGGTGCTCATTACCGAGTGGAACGAATTTCGCGCGCTCGACTTGAAACGACTCGGTGCGGTGATGCGCGCCAAAGTGTTCGTTGATTTACGCAACGTATACGATGCCGCCGAAGTGCGTGCGTCAGGTTTTGCATACTCCAGCGTCGGACGCAGCTAACGCGATGCACGTTTCGTTTGTTGACCTCAAGGCGCAGTATCAATCATTGCGCGACGAAGTAGGCGTTGCAGTCAGCAGCGTGTTGGAGGGCGGAGTGTACGGGAACGGGTTGAACGTCACCGCCTTCGAACGCGAATTTGCCGACTACGTAGGCACACCAAACGCCGTTGGCTGCGCGAATGGCAGTGACGCGCTGGAGATGGTGTTTCGTTCGTGGGGCGCGCGTGGTGGCGACGAAATTATTGTACCGGCCAATGCATGGATCACCGCAGTGTCCTCAGCGACGATGTACGGCGCAAAACCGGTGTTTGCGGATGTGGACGAGCAGACGGGCACCATCGACCCCGTCGATATCGAGCGCAAGATCACCTTTCGCACAAAGGCGATTGTCGTGGTGCACACGTTCGGTGTGCCGGCTGATATGGACGCAATTCTGCGAGTGGCACGGCCACGTGGCATCCGCGTTTTGGAAGATTGCGCCCAATCGCTTGGCGCGCGTATTGATGGTCATCAAGTGGGTACCATCGGTGCTGCGGCTACTTTCAGTTTTCGCCCTGACAAAACACTTGGTGCTTACGGCGATGGCGGTGCCATTGTCGTCAACCGCGATGAAGATGCTGAGCTGTTACGTCATATTGGTAATAGTGGGCAGGCGTTCGAGCACGATCATCGCATGGAAGGACGCAATAGTCGGCTAGACGAATTGCAGGCCGCAGTATTGCGCGTGAAGTTGCGGCACCTTGACGACTGGGTGGATGCGCGTCGTCGGCACGCCGCACGCTATCTCACGCAGCTTGCTGGATTACCGTTGACACTGCCCGCCGTGCCCAAGTTTGCCGAGCCATCGTGGCAGATATTTGCGATCCGCGTGGAGAACCGCGATGGACTGCGCGCGGCGCTCACGAGCGAAGAGATTGAAACGCAGGTGCACTATCCCGTGGCGTTACCCTTCGTGCCGGCGTACGCGTATTTGCGACATACGCCGGAGCAGTTTCCGGTGGCGTACGCGCGGCAGTCAACGTTGGTATCGTTACCGATGTATGCGGAGCTGAGTGACGAACAGGTTGATCATGTGTGTGCGGTGGTGCGAGGCTTTTTGAAAGCGTAGGCATGCATTGAGTATGAAACACGGCTCCAACACGACAACGAGTGAATCGCCTCCACTGTTTACGTCGCGCGCTAAAGGTCATGTCGTTGGCGATGACTCAAGCGCGCGACGTCGAACCTTGTGTTGTCGTTAAGGTACAAACGCCCGTGGCGGGAGCGGCGCAATCACGTGCGGCGATCCCTTCAGCAGATCGTTAATTTTTGCCACCCGTGTTTGCATAATGTTGTCGAAGCGAGCCGCGGCTTCATCGCTCTCCGTGCGTAATTCACCAGCACGTAGAAGCTCGCCAACCGTTGGCGCCATCATCGGGCGCGAGATCATACCCGCTACCGTCTGCACTTCTTCGCGCAGCCGCGGATATTGACGGTAGCCCAGGCCAGCAACTGGACGGGCCAGCACGGAATCGCGGAACTGCTTGAGATCCTTGAGCGCGCCGTCAATTTCCGTGAGTACTTGGTTCGCATTGCGCGCACTGCTGTCGCGCGCTGTCGATCGCAACGTGACTTGTAGCGCGGTCATCTGACGCGACACATCATCGATGTTGGTGATCACGCGATTGACCCGCACTGCGACATCGTCCATGCGACGTGCCGCGTCATGCTGCGCGACCAGTTGCGCGGCGCTCATATCGGAACGCGGGTCAAGTTTCACGGTCACGTTCGTCGTGTATTTCTTGCCATCGACGGTAAGCGTGACGGCATACACACCGGGCAAGACGAACGGCGCACCGGCGGGGCCAAATCCTTCGAACGCCGGTGCGACCGCGTCCTGCGACGCTGCGCGTCGGCGTATACGCAATGCCGACAGCGACGTGTCAATCGGCGCAGCACCGGCCTCCGGGGCGTCGGCCCCTGCACCACGACCGGCACCAGCACCGGGCGCGGCGTCGTAACGCAGATCCCAGCTCACGCGATTCAAGCCAGCGTCATCAAGCACGCGATTCATACGACGCACCACGCGACCATCCTTGTCCGCGATGCTCACGTTGACCTCGGTCGACGGCTGCGCTTTGAGGAAGTACGTCAGCATTGCGCCATCTGGTGGATTCTCGGCGCGGAACGTTTTTTGTCCGAGATTGCCATCCTTATTCCACTGGTTCCAACGGATCGCGGTCGGTGCAGGAAATAGCGTGACATCGGCGTTCATCGCCGGACCTAATTGTTGGAGCGCCGTAATGTCGTCAAGGATGTACAAGCCGCGACCATGCGTGGCCAGCAACAGATCATTCTCGCGCGGATGAATCTGGATATCACGCACTGGTACGATGGGCAGTTCGCCGCGCAGACTCACCCAATGCGTACCGCGATCCCACGACGCCCATGCACCCATTTCGGTGCCGAGGTAGAGGAGATTGCGATTTTTCGGATCTTCGCGCACGACGTGGGTCCATGCGGCATTCACCGGTAGGTCGCCCATGATCGGCTTCCACGTTTTGCCGAAATCTGTCGTCATATACACGTACGGCGCGTAGTCGTCATCCTGATGATGATCCGCCACCACGTACGCGGTACCTGCGTCAAAGTGTGAGGCCTCGACCGTGGCCAACCACGCTGCCGGTTTGAGGCCCGGCACGTTTTTGAACACGCTACTCCAGGTCTTGCCACCATCACGCGTGACCTGCACAACGCCGTCGTCACTCGCGGTCCAGATGAGCATCGAGTCAACGGGCGACGGACTGATTGACAACAACGTGCTGTGAAACTCGGCCGCCGTGTTATCGACCACGATCGGACCGCCGGAGTTCTGCTGCTTGGCGGGATCGTTGGTGGTGAGATCAGGTGAGATCACCTGAAACGAGTTGCCGTGATTGCTGCTTTTGAACAGTACGTTGCCGCCGAAATACACCACGCCCGGATTTTGCGGTGAAAGGGCAATTGGAGAATTCCAGTTGAAGCGATACTTGTGTCCGATCATCGCGTCGCCAACAGATCCGACGCGATTGGGATACGGATAAATAGTTTTCTGTGTGCCGGTGCGCGTGTCGGTGATGTTGAGCATCCCGCCCTGCGCATCGGAATAAATAAGCCACGGTTGGGCGATGTCGGGCACGGTGAAGAAGCCGTCGCCGCCAGAGACCGTAACCCAATCGCTCTTTAGAATGCCGCCGAACAGACCACGACTGGGCCCGCACCAGTTGCCATTGTCCTGCAAACCGCCGCACGTCATGTACGGCTGCTGCATGTCGTAGTTGATGTGATAGAACTGCGTGAACGCAAATGTGTTCACCACCTCGAACGTCTTGCCTGCATCGAAGCTGACCTGCCAACCACCGTCTGATCCTTCAAGAATACGCTTGGGATTGAGGGGATCGATCCACATCGCCTGATGATCGCCGTGCACACTTTGCGCGATGGTACGAAAATTCAGACCGCCGTCTTCCGACAGGTACAACGATCCAGACAGCGTATAGACGCGATTTGGATTGTTCGGGTCCACGCGCAAGTCGGCGTAATAGAACGGACGAAAGTTGATGTTCGGATCGCGATTCACCACGCGCCAATGCGCACCCGCATCGTCGGAGCGCCACAACTCCCCTTCGGTTTTCGTTTCGCTAATCACGTACACAATGCTCGGGTCACTGGGTGCAACTGCCACTCCAATGCGATCCATGTCGCCTTTCGGGAGGCCAACGTTGCGATCTTTGCCGGACAGCCGCTCCCACGTGTCGCCGCCATTCACCGACTTATAAACGGCGGTGTTGCCACCACCGGATTCGAGGTGCCACGCCCAGCGACGGTACGTGTACATGCCTGCATAGAGGACGTTGGAGTTTGCCGGATCGGACGAGAGGTCGGAGCACGCGGTTTGCGGATCGACAAAGAGCACACGCTTCCACGTAGTGCCGCCGTCGATCGTTTTGAAAACCCCTCGCTCCTCATTGGGCCCCCATTCGCGTCCCAAGCCACACACGTACACGAGATTCGGATTTCTCGAGTCGACGATGATCCGGGCGATTTTGTCCGTCTTCTCCAGTCCAATTTTTGTCCAATGCTCACCGGCGTCGACCGACTTGTACATGCCGTCGCCGATTGATGCATTGTTGCGCGGATTCCCCTCGCCGGTGCCGACGTAAATAACGTTTGGATCAGACGGCGCGATCGCGATAGCGCCAATCGAACCGACACTCTGCTTATCGAAAACGGGCTTGAAGGTCGTGCCGCCGTTCGTGGTCTTGATGATGCCGCCGTTGGCGCCCGCGACGTAATAAGTGCTCGGGTCGCCTGGCACACCGTGTACCACAGAAATGCGGCCAGCATTGTTCGCGGGGCCGACCGATCGCCATTTCAGTCCGCGAATCGCGTCGACCATCGGATCTCGCGTATTTGGCGCGGACGACGCCTGCGACGCGGCACGTGACGGGACGACAACAGCAAACGCGAGGAGTAGCGACACGCTGATAATCGAGCGGTTCATAAGAGCGCAGTCTCCGAGACTGGTTCGAGGCGGGACAAGGCGGCCACGCAGGACCGGGCATGCAGAAGGATCAACGTTGCACGCTCGGCGATCTTACGTCGCCGACACCACCACGGAAAGGTCGCCAACGAACAGACCAGCCGTTGCACGATTGAATTTCCACTCCCGCCGCTTAGAGTCATCCCATGAGGAGCCAAGGCGTGATCGCGGAAAAGGCGAAACAATGGTGTGAACACTGGGCGCGCACCGTTGTCATCGGTATCGCGCTGCTCTTGGCAATCACGTCGGACAGTGCGCGTGGGCAGCGACGACCTACGCTTCCCACCGCGCCACGTGCGAAGCCAGCGCCCGCGACGGTCATGCTGACCGCGAGAGTGAGCGGCGTCGTCTTTGACAGCGTCGCCATGCAGCCGTTGTCAGGTGCCGTGGTTCAGGTTGTGTCGATGGACGACCGCTCGCACATCCGCACCGCGACATCAAACGCCGCCGGCGAGTTTCTTGTCGACTCGCTTCCACTTGGCGCATATGTCTTGGGTTTTCTGCATGATCGGCTCGACGTGTTGGGTATTGAAAGCGCATTGCTTCGTATGGACATACAAGCATCGGATGACGTCGAAGTGCGCCTTGTGATTCCTTCAGCAGCGACGATCATCACGCACCGCTGCGGCAACGCGCCCTCAGGGCAAGCACCATCGATGTTTATCGGAGTGGTGCGTCCAACACGAACGCTCGCGCTCAGCGTTCGCGCTCGCGTACGCGCGCAATGGACAGAGGTGTTCGGGGGACCTCAGGGCATTGAGCGTCGCTCACTGGTCCGATTTGTCGATGCATCCGACAACGGATCTTTCGCGTTCTGTGGTGTGCCGACTGATGTGCCAATTCTGACGAGGGCCTTTGCCGGCAGCGACTCCAGCGGCGTCGTAGAATTGATTGCGCCGACAAACGGCCTGTTGGTGCGTGACTTGTATATCGGTGCGGCCACGCGGATGACGTCACCCATTCCAATGGAAGCGAATCGTACGATTCCCAAAACGTCGTCAGGACAAAGCACGTGGGTGCGCGGGAATGGCCAGCTGCGCGGGTTTGTCCGTACAGACGACGGAAAACCTATTGCTGGCGCTCGTGTGATGGTGTCGGATAACGGCATCGATGCAATCACCACGGTCGACGGACAATTCAAGTTGAAAGACCTCCCGATCGGCACGTACACGCTCGAGACGCGCGCCTTAGGCTTTCAACTGCGTCGACGAGCCGTTGACGTGCCAGAAGGCGCCGAAGGATTTGTCGACGTGGTCATGGACGTGGCCGCGCCCACGCTGGCCGTAGTAAAAGTAAAAGTGGGCGCGAACACCGGAGCGGTGCCTCTCGCGGAGTTTGACCGGCGTCGAAAAAGTGGCTTCGGTCGTTTTCTCGACGAGACGCAGATCGAAGAGCGGGCGGCCATGCACACGTCGGATTTGTTTCGCGGCACGCCAGGCATGACGATTATGCCGAGTGTGTCAGCCGGCGATAAGGTGCTCATGAATGCCGCTGGTGGTGGTGGTGTGTGTGTGCCGGCCGTGTTTCTCAATGGTGTCACGATCACAACGGACGGCAATCTTGATGCCTTCGTCAATCCGAAGGAAATCCGCGGCGTGGAAATTTATTCGCGTGTTGCCAGCGTTCCCGTGCAGTTCCAATCTCGGAATGGCTGCGGTTCGATCGTGCTCTGGACGGGAGCGCGACGAACGCCACCGCTCAAACCCTAGCGCATGCAGTGGCGCTGGTGGCGAACCAGATGCGGTGCCACGATGGCGTTCACCATCGTGGCCATCGGCGGCGCATTATCAGCGCAGCCTGCACCGCTCACACCTTTCGCTCGCCAAAAGGCGGAGCGGCTACTGCGCGATAAGCTCGCGTGCTTGGGGTGTCATCGGATTGGTGGACAGGGCGGCATGATTGCACCCAACCTCGACGGCGTTCGATTGCGTCGCGATCCGGCGTACATCGCCGGTATCATTGCTGATCCATCGCAAGTGCGTCCGGGTGCAGTCATGCCGAAGTCGCGACTCTCCGAGAGCGAGCGTACGCTCATCATTCGGTATTTCGGCGGCGATCCAACCGCAGTGCGGAATTCACCGGTGCTTCCACAGGTTGTCGCCAACACGAGTGCGCCGGTGCTGTATGAACGCTGGTGCGCGGCATGCCACGGCCTGACGGGGAAGGGAGACGGATCAAACGCGCCGTATTTGCCGGTGGCGCCAGCACGGCACGCCGATGCGGTCGCAACGTCGTTGCGAAGCGATGATGCGCTTTTCGACACGATATATGGCGGCGGCATGATCATGAACCGGAGTGCACGCATGCCCGCATTCGGTGAATCGCTGTCGGAAAAGGAAATACGCGCGTTAGTGCGTCACATCCGGATGCTCTGCCGCTGCGAGGGTCCGCGATGGTCGCGCGACGGATCGCACTGATGCGCGAGATCGCACGCGTATGCAGCGCGCTGTTCGTCATGTTGGCGGTATGCTCCTGCGCGAGAAGCAGCGACGACGCCGTATCGACGGGAGACCGCAGCGCCGACGCAGCACTCATCGCACAACCACTTGGGCCGCCTCCGGTGGCCCCTGCGCGCAACGCATTTGCCGGTGCGGCCAGTTGCCAGTCGTGTCACGTGGAACAGTTTGGCGCGTGGCGTACGTCGACACACGGCAACGCTGGCGGCGCGCCGGGTGTGGGCGAACGCACCACCAATGATCGCGTCCGTGTCATCGCTCCGTTTGATGGCACGCCCATTCGCTTCCGCGACGCCATCGTGACGCCGCGACAGCAGCACGGTGTGTTCAGTTTCGTGGTGCAGCGTCCCGGTGAGCGCGACACAGCACTGATTGTGGATGCAGTAATCGGCGGTGGGCACATGGCCGGTGGCGGCACGCAGGGCTTTGTGACCGCGCACCGTGACGGCACACTGCGCTTTCTACCGTTTGATTGGAGCCGACAGAACCGCACGTGGTTCTGCAATACCGGCACGCGCGCCGATAAGGGGTGGTTGCCAATCACCGCGTCCATGCGGTTGGCCGATTGTGGCGACTGGCCGCCCACGCGCGTACTTGGCGACGAGCCGCGATTCAGCAACTGTCAGTCGTGTCATGGCAGTCAGATTGACGTGGCGTTTGACTCGACGGTGAAGCGTTGGGTCACGCACACAAATGGGTTGGCCATTAATTGCGAATCGTGTCATGGACCAGCGGCGCGTCACGTGCAATTGATGCGCGCTGGTGGACCGCCGTCGACCGACATCGGACTCGTCGCGCTGGCCACAAACAACAAGGACCAATCCGTCGCGGTGTGCATGTCGTGTCACGCATTAAAAGATCGACTCGTGTCGGGTTGGCGACCCGGCGCAGACCTGTCGCACTTTTATGCGGTGCGTTTGTCGCAAGTGGGTGATCGACCACTCACGCCAGACGGTCGCACGCGCACGTTCGCGTACCAGGAAGGCCATCTCGCGAGTGACTGCTATCGGAACGGCGGTATGACCTGCACGTCGTGTCACGATCCGCATTCGCAACACTATCGCACGGTAAACGGGAGCCCGATTCCCGGCCGCACCGACGACCGGCAGTGTACGAGCTGTCACGCCAGCAAGGCGGCTGACATTCCGGCGCATACGAAGCATCGCGCGAACTCACTGGGGAGCAAATGCACGTCGTGCCACATGACGTATCAGCAGCAGCGTGAGCTTGGCGAATCGATTCGCTATGCGCGAGCCGATCATTCCATTTCGATTCCGCGACCGACGCTGGATTCCGCGCTCAGTATCACGAGCGCGTGTCGCACCTGTCACGCGTCAACGAGTGACGCACAACATAGTGCGCAAGTATCTCGTTGGTGGGGTGACATCAAGCCGCACGAGGTCGCTGTGGCTGGCATTTTTGCGGCGCATCCACTCACGGACATCGATTCCGCGACACCGTTGCTCGTACAGCCGGATTCGCGGAACGCCACGGCGCAGGTGGCCGGACTCTCGCGATGGCTGGAGCGTTTCGCGCAACCGAATATGCGCAGTGCGCCGCGTTCGCTCGATCATCGGCTCCGCGCGTTGTCACTGTCGGCAGACCCGGATGTGCAGGCGCTTGCCTTAGCTGTGCTGCACTATGTACGCGGAGACGATCCCGAGACCCGACGCTTTCTCCAGCAACAGCTCACGCGTGTTCGCGATACGGACCGCGCAGTCGGTGACGCCGATCGTGATGCGTTGCGACGACGCTGGGCCATGGTGCTTGGTGGCATCGGTGATCTGGCGCGCGGCGCAAACGATGCAACACGCGCGGTAACCGCCTATCGCAAAGCGCTGGCGGTCACTCCCGGAGAGCCTGTTTTATTGGTGAACTTAGGGCTCGCGCTGGCCCAATCGGGAGATTTGTCGGCTGCGGTGCAGGCGTACCAGCAGTCGTTGCGTGTGAACACGCAGCAGCCCATTGCGCAGGTCAACCTTGGTATCGCGCTTGAGCGCGTGGGGAACAGCGTTGATGCGACAGGGGCGTTTGAGCGCGCCATCGCACTCGACCCAACGTCGCCGCTGGGATACTTGAATCTTGGCACCAGCGCCTTGCGCGAGGGGAACGCGGCGGCGGCAATCCCTTTGTTTGAGCAAGCGCTTGCGCGCGATCCGGGTTTGGCCGTCGGACATTTTCAGCTGGCCCTGGCGTTGCTGAAGGACGGCCGGTTGAAGCAGTCCGCCGCAGCAGTCCGTCGGTCGCTGGCGCTCGATACCAATAACGCAGAAGCGGTGAAGCTTGCGGCTGCGCTTCGTGAAGCATTGCATCCACCGGAGTAACGTGGTCGCGCTCAATGAGGGCCGCGTGGAATTTATTAGCGGATAAAACGTGCAAACGCGTGGAACAATTGGTTGCCAATGTGGAAAGCGTTCCACATTATTGCGCAAGATTCATGCAACTCGTTCCGGCGTGCAGTCGGAGCACAACCTGAGGTGAGGAAGCCCGACTATGCCGGTACCCGTCCACGCACGTTGGTTTCGTTTTATTGGCGCGGTGACGCTCGCGCTGTCGCTGCCGTTGTTCGCCGCCGTTGCGCAGGGCACAACGGCGATCATCGAAGGCCGTATCACTGATGCGACGTCAAGCCGACCGCTTGAGAACGTCCAGGTGACCATTGATGGTACGCAACTCGGCGCATTTACAAACGCGCAGGGCGCGTATCGCATCACCGGTATCGCCGTTCCCTCAGGAACGGGGTCGGTGATGTTGCGTGTCCGCGCGATCGGGTACACGCGCGAGACACGAGTTGTGCCTGTCGTTGCTGGTCAGACCGTGAAGCGCGACGTCGCGGTGACCGTTTCGGCGGTACAGCTCAACCAAGTTGTTGTTACTGGCAGCGGCCAGAAAACGGAAGTCAAACGACTCGGAAATACCGTCGCCGTGATCATTCCGCCGGCCAACGCACCGATCAATGACATGTCAAACCTGCTCACCGCCCGCGAACCAGGGGTGTCAGGTCTCGTCTCAGGCGGGTTGTCTGGTGAAGGGGCGAAGATCCGTATCCGCGGTAATGCGTCGCTCTCACAATCCAACGAGCCGATCATTTTTGTTGATGGCGTTCGGATGAATTCGGGTGGTGGTTACGGCATCGGCAATGGCGGTGGCGGATCGCCGTCGCGCATCGACGACATCGATCCGACCACGATCGAGCGGGTCGAGGTGCTGAAGGGCGCGGCCGCGGCAACGCTGTACGGCACCGAAGCATCGAACGGCGTGATTCAATTTTTTACGAAAACTGGTTCGTCGGGTTCACCGCGCTGGACGGCGAGCATGCAACAGGATGCCGTGTCATTCGGCAATCGCATCGCGCCAAATTCGGGCTATGCACGCACGCAAGCGCGGGCCGACTCGCTGGCCACCTATTGGAATATTCCTGGTCTTAAGGCGTTCCAAGTGTTCGAGGTACCCGTCTTCCATGACTATTTCCAGGAGACCGGTTTAGGCAACACGCTCGCCACCTCAGTTCAGGGCGGTGGTGCTGCGGTCACGTATTTCGCCAGCGGACGCTATCTCTACGAGAACGGACCGTTTGGCGGCGCGGATCTTGGACCCGCGGCCGACATCGTGCGTCGTATTCAGACGTCGGCCAATCTGTCGCTCGTGCCCTCGCAAAAGCTGCGGATCCGCTTCAACAACAGCTACTTCAACACGCAAAACAAGTCGCCCGAGAACAACAACAACATTTACGGGGTAAACTCGCTCAGCTACATGGCGCGTCCGGAATTAGCGAATTGCAACCTGTCGACGTATGTCTCGCCGGGCCGCTGTTCGGGGGCCGGAAACGCATTTGGCAACCAAGCGTTTGCCACCGCGCGTGAAGCGATGCAAGTGACGAACGAGACGGGATCGCAGCGATATGTTGGCATCCTCGACGGGTCGTACGCGCAAACAGCAAACCTGACGCTCAGCTCTACCATCGGTTTCGACTACACGGCGCAGCGCGATTTTGGACTCTCGCCGTTTGGGTACAATGTCGATCAGTTTACGTCGAACAATCCCGACGGCTCGCGCCAGACGTTCTCCAGCGGAACGCGGGTGTTGACGTTGGACGGAAAGATTGCGTACAATCGCAACTTCGGCGATCGGTGGACGACGTCCACCGTGGCCGGTCTGCAGGTTTTTAACAATAGGACAACGACGCAGTCTGGGTCATCAACAAGCTTTCCTGGACCGGGTATCGAAGTTGTGGGTGCCGGTGGCCTGAACATCACCGTGGGCGAATCGTTCATCACCACGGTGAACGGCGGATATTTCGGCCAAACACAAATTGGTTGGCATGACTGGATCTTCGGAACCGCTGGCGGTCGATACGATTTCTCGAGCGCGTTCGGCAAGAGCGCCGGTGGTGTGTTTTATCCCAAGGTGTCGCTGTCCGTCGTGCCGTCGGATCGCAAGTCATGGAGTTCGACGTTGCTTCCGCAGCTTCGTCTTCGCGCGGCCGTTGGTCGTTCAGGACGGCAGCCGGGCGCCTTTGACCAATTCACCACCTTCTCGCCGCTTGTGACCTCGATCGGCTCCGGGCTACTGCCCTCGCAGTTGGGCAACCCTCAACTCCGGCCGGAAATTTCTACCGAAATCGAAGGTGGCTTCGAGGCTGGTGTACTCAATAATCGCCTCGGTATCGAGTTCACCTACTGGAAGCGCAATGTTGCTGACGCCCTTGTACCGCGCACCTTCGCGCAATCCGGTGGCTTTCGCTCTGCACAGTTGACCAATATTGGAAAAATTGATGCGAACGGCATGGAAATCAGTCTGCGGGGCACGGCGATTCGGAAAGCAAACAGCTCGCTTGAACTATTCGCCAACGCGGCCTATCTGAAGCAAACACTTACGAGCCTTGGCGGTGCGCCCTCCATCCGTGTCTCCGGTGGTTATGCGCGTTACCGTGTGTATCTCAAGGCGGGCGATCCGCTCGGGTCCATCTACGAGCCGCGGCTGGCCGTGCCGTGCGGTGCGAGCGGTCCGGTGAGCAACAAACTTGGGAAGCCAATCACGTGTTACACGGCCGATCAGCTTCCAATCAACTTTAACGGTCGTGGAACTGCGGCTACCGCGGCAGAAGTGCTGGCGTACTTCGCGTCGCCGCGCGACATCCAAAGTTCGGCGGTGCAAAACGTGTTGCAGCCTCTGCTCGCCGATTACGATGGCAGCGATATCCTGTTTGAGCAGAACGTGGGCACGAACATCCCGAAGTGGACGGGTGCGTTCGGTGGTACGTATTCATTCAAACAGCATTGGAAAATTCAGAGCACGTTGGAGTATCGTACGGGCTACAAAGTTCAAAACCTCACGGACGGATTTAGACTCTCGCAGCATCCATCCATCGGCTCGAATCGCAAGGAATTTTCAGACGTACAGTCAGTGATGCAGAATCCGGCCAGCACTCCAGAGCAGCGTGTGGCTGCGGCCACAACGTACATCACGCAGTACCGCCGACTGCTCGAGCCGGGACTGAACCAAGCACAGGACGGATCATTTCTGCGCTGGCGCGAACTGGCCCTCACGTACGATCTGGGCACCAGCATGGCGCGGCGAGTTGGCTTCAAGACCGCGAGTGTAACGCTCGCCGGTCGTAACATCCTGATGTGGACCAAGTACCCTGGGTTAGACCCCGAGTCTAACGAAAACGGGCGCGGTTCGGTTGGCACGCTTGCCGACAACTTCCAGAACGCCACCGACGGATTCGGATTGCCGATTCCACGTCGTGTGTCGATCGCGTTGAACTTTGGCTTCTAACCGAGACCCCCACGTAATGTTTATCGGAAACTCGATCAAGGGTGTGGCGTCTTGCCGCCGTCGATGCACAGCGACTGTTCTAGCGATCGGCGCAATCTCGCTGTCGTCTTGCCAACTCTTTTCTACCGAAGTAAAAAACCCAAACGCTGTCACTGAAGACGCGATTGCGACGGCGTCCGCAGCAGCGACGTCGCTGGTGACTGGGTTGTACGGCGCGGTGAATGCAGCGGGGAACCAGCTCGTCGGCACCATCGGTGTCGCGTCGGACGAGCTCACGTGGGTGGGGTCGCGCGAATATTGGAACCTGCTCGACGTGGGCGACGTGGGCGACCCGCTCAACGAGTACACGGACGGACAGTTTCCGTATCTTGCTCAGGCACGCTGGTTGGGCAACTACGTGTTGCCCAAGCTTGAGGACTATGACAAAGCCAACACGCTGCGGAATCGGGCCGATCTGGCACAGGCATACTTTCTCACCGCCACCATTTACACCATGATCGGCGAATCATACGAGGATTTCGTCATCTCGTCTGATCGCATTGTCAACGGGGCACCCGTCGGTGATGTGAATATGCGCATCATGTTCGATTCTGCGGTGACGTACCTCAACAAGGGATTGGTTGTCGCGCAGGCGCTCAACAACACCCCGCTGCAAGCGCGAATTCTTGGGCTGCGCGCACGCACAAAGTTCTCTCGCGCGGTCTGGACATCGCTGCGCGCGCCGAGAGGGTTTCCGTCACAGCCACTTATCAACGACGTTGGGGCGAACGCCGATGCCACGGCCGCGTTGGTCGCGATGGGTGCGAACTCGTTCCGCTACAGGTTCGAAGTCGTCACGCAAAACAATGGCGGCTACTTTTCGACGGGTGGCGAAATGAATTCGCGGCTTGAGATACGAGCGGGGTCGCGATACATCAACACGACAAGCGCCGGCACACGGCCTTTGGACGGCATCGTCGGAATCAAGTTGCTCGATCCAGTGACCGGCCAAGCAGATCCGGTGACTGCTGCCAACATCGATGAATGCTGCCGTTTAGCATCCACAACAAACGTCGGCTGGACCGCGACCTCGGCGAAGGAAATGCAGTTGATTCTCGCTGAAGCAGCGCTGGCAACCAACAATACGGCGGAGTTCACCACGCGCATCAATGCAGTGCGAGCAGTTAACTCTTTGCCCGGATGGACGGGATCGCCGTCGGCCAACGAGATGCTGATCCACGAGCGCGCCGTGTCGCTGTTTCTTCAAGGGCGCCGTCTAAACGATCATTACCGTTTCCAAATTCGTTCGGATAAGTGGGTTTCCACACGCGGGCTCAAGCCGTGCTTCTTTCCGATCTCGTACAACGAACGGCAGCAAAACCCGTTGGCACCACAGCCAGCGTCGGATCGTCCAGCCGCGTGTCAGTAGACAACGCGCGCTCGATGAAGAGCAACAACGACCGGCCACGGAGATTCGTGGCCGGTCGTTTTGCCACAATACCAGTGTTGTTGCTCACCGCGTGGTCGCTAGTGGGCTGCTATGCGTTGGTACCGGTGACCACGGCAACTCCGGTGACAGGTCAACGCACCGTTCGGGTGGTATTGACCGCCGCAGGAACCGTGTCGCTCCGGCAGGCACTTGGAAGCGACGTGAAGGAGATTGAGGGTATCGTCGCCCGGAGCAACGCCGACACGCTGATCGTTGCCGTGGCCGAGACGCTCACGGGCGCAAATCAGCGCTTTGTTTCGCATGGCGACACGGTGGCGGTGGCGCGACAGCTCGTGGACTCGATGTCCGTGCAGCAATATTCGCGAAAGCGCACCGTTGGTCTCGTGCTCGGCATCGCGTTGCTTCTCGTGTTGAGCATTGTGGGAATCACAACTGGAACAAGCGGTGTAAGTGGCACTGGGCAGCCGGTTCCGCTGCAACCGTAACGGATCGTGTTGTCGGTACGCGCGGAGCCGCTAAGAATTCGACGTTAGTTAGCGTTTCTGCGCCGCGCCGTATACGCAAACGCCGCAAACCCCACGATCGCCACCGTCGCAAAACCAAACCACTGAAAGGCATACGATTGGTGCGATCCTTCGCTCAATGACGGCGGAATAATTCGTGCGGGCTTCTCAATGTCGCGCGGCACCGTGTCTCCTAGCGCGAGCAAGACAAACGGCGCCAACGGACGATGCATCTTCAGCGCGAGACTATCGCGATCCAACACCCGCACGGCGCGCGCATCCGAAGGCATCGTCACGTTGCCCGGCGTGTGTGCGGGGAATGACGTCACCAATGTTTCGAATGACACCGTGTCGCCTTCACGCGCCTTTTCACGATTGATCGTACGTCCATCGGGCGCGTAGACATAGCCACGCAGCACGAGCACCGCGGTGTCACCCCACGCTGCATCCAGCACGCGAACGGGCGTGAGGAGAAACACTCCCGGCGCACCACGCTGTGAACGCGTCGCATGCACCAACTCGGCGTCATAGTCAGCGACGCCACGAATTGTGGCGTGTCGCCAATGAATGACGCTGGTGTCTTTTGTGCGCAATGCACTGATGGAGACGGCTTTCAAATTTGCACGCTGACGCAACAGCGCATTTTGGCTACGACGTTGAGCAAGTCGATCCAGTTGCCAGAGGCCGAGCCGAATGCACCCCGCCGCTGCACCAAAAGCCACCACGCCAAGCAACAGCAAACGCCCTGATGCTCGACTCATGTTTTGTTGTCGCGCTTTTTGATAGCCTTCGCCTTCTTCGTGCTTTTCTTTTTTGGCTTCGCGAGCTTTTTCTCCTTCGACGTCTTCATCGCTGTGTCCAAGCGCTGAACCGTGTCCATCACTTCTGGCAGAAGCACCATCACGCTAAGCGGCGGCAACGCGAGCACTACCGACTGCGGAAAGCCGTGATACGGATACGGTTCCGTTTCCATTTGCGGCAAGATGTCATACCCACTTCCGCCATAGACCTCAGCGTCGCTATTCAGCATGCAGCGATAGCGACCTGCAGAGGGCATACCAAGGCGATACCCATCGCGAGGCACCGGCGTGAGGTTGAGCACCACGACCGCGTGCGCAGTACCGTCCATCCGCGCGTAGGCGAGCACCGAATTTTCCTTGTCGGCGACATCGACCCACGCAAAGCCTGAGGGATCGTGATCACGACGCCAGAAGCACGAGTGCCCACGATACAGCGCGCCGAGCGTTTGCATGAACGCGTCGAGCCCTTGGCGGCGAGGGTCAGCGCTGAGGTGCCACTCCAGACTGGCGTCGTGATTCCATTCGCGATGCGGGGCGAGTTCGGTCCCCATGAAAAACAACGACTTCCCCGGGCGCGTGATGGAGTAGGCAATGAGCGCACGCAAATTTGCGAAGCGTTGCCACACATCACCCGGCATCTTTTCGAGCAGCGATTTTTTGAGATGCACCACTTCGTCGTGCGACAACGGATTGATAAACCGTTCGCTGTATTCGTACATCATTGCAAACGTCAGCTTGTCATGCGCCCCTTTGCGAAACAACGGATCCACGCGAAAATAATCGAGCGTATCATGCATCCAGCCCATGTTCCACTTGAACATGAAACCCAGTCCGCCCTCACTGATCGGATGCGTCACCTTCGGCCACGTCGTGCTTTCTTCGGCGATCATGATCACGCCCGGATGCAGCGAGCGCACGTTGTGATTCAACTGTTTTAAAAACGAAACGGCATCAAGATTTTCGCGACCGCCAAACTTATTGCGCAACCACTGCCCTGCTTCACGCCCGTAGTCGAGATACAGCATGGACGCGACCGCATCCACGCGTAGCCCATCGATATGGAATTCTTCGATCCAGTACAACGCGTTGGCGAGGAGAAAATTACGCACCTCGTGTCGCGAATAATTGAAAATGTGCGTGCCCCACTCAGGGTGCTCGCCGAGTCGCGGGTCTTCGTGTTCGTAACAGGCAGTGCCGTCAAATCGCCGTAATGCCCAATCGTCTTTTGGAAAATGCGCAGGCACCCAATCGAGAAGCACGCCGATGCCAGCGAGATGTAAGGTGTCGACGAAATGCCGAAAGTCATCGGGCGTGCCGTGTCGCGATGTAGGCGCAAAGTATCCACCCACTTGGTATCCCCACGACCCGCCAAATGGATGTTCTTGCACCGGCAACAGTTCGACGTGCGTAAAGCCTAAACGTTTCACATGCTCGGCGAGTTTGGGCGCGAGCTCGCGATACGTCAGTAACCGATTATTGTCTCCGCGCATCCACGACGCGAGATGCACTTCATAGATGAGCATCGGTTCGCGTATCGGATCGCCGTCGGTACGACGTGCCAGCCATGCGCCATCACCCCAGGCGAAGCGACCCGATTGCACGACGATCGATGCGTGCCCTGGTGATTGCTCCATCATCGACGCCATTGGATCGGTCTTAATGCGAATACGTCCCGTCAGCGCGCGAATTTCATATTTGTAAAGGGCATTCGCGCCGATGCCTGGTATGAAGAGTTCGAACACGCCGCTGCTATCGAGCATGCGCATGGGATGCGCTCGACCGTCCCAGTCATTGAATGACCCGATGACCGAAACGCGCGTGGCATTCGGCGCCCAAACGGCAAACGCAGTTCCGGCGACGCCGTCGACTTCCAGCGGATGTGCACCGAGTTTTTCCCAGAGGCGCAGATGCCGACCTTCACCGAAGAGGTGCAGGTCAACTTCGCCGACGGTTGGTGGGAATCGGTAGGCATCGTCAATCGTGTCCGTGTGGTCGGCGTATGTGACCGCCAAGCGATAGCGCACCGACGGCGCGTAGTGCGGCAAGAAGCGCACAAAGAGTCCAAGGTGCTCCTGCTGCATCTCAAACATTTGCCCGTCGAGCAGCACTGACATCGCCGTGGCTCGCATGTCGCGCACGCGGATGACAACTCCTGTGACGCCGTCGTATTCCGACGCATGCACACCAAGCACGTCGTGCGGCGTTCGCGATTGTCCGCGCAGCAGGCGCTCTAGTGCGTCTGAGGTTGGACGTCGCACCGAGTTCGTGTCCGGGATGGTCATGTTGAAAGGTACATACGCGGTCAGAACAGCGTGACCTGCTCACCGATTGAGCGTGGATTTACCGAACTGAGCCCAAGCCTCTGTTGTAGCATCCGGAGCGATTCGGGACTGTGCCCCGCGAAATGATTATTGACATAGCCGAAGACCTCGCGCACCTGCGCCTGTAGCCGCGGGATGATGGCGGCCCATGCATCAAGTTCGGCAGTGCGATCAATTTGTAAGTGCGAATAGTCGGTGATGTTTCGATCTGGACCCATCCACCGAAGGTACGCGAAGTCGGCGGTTGGCTGTTCGCAGAGTTTTAGCAGCCATTCGCGTGGAATCCAGCGTCCATCACTGAGTGCCAACGCCACGTTGTGCTCGCGAAGCAGTGTGAGCGTTTCTTGCACCATCCATCCGCGCTGCCTGAACTCAATGGCAAAACGTACATCGCGCGGTAGCTGCGCAAGCAATATTTCGAGCACGCCGCGTTCACTTGGTGAGAAACCCGGTCCACATTGAATTAAAATGGGGCCGAGCTTCGCTCCAAGTTCTCGGACGCGATCGGTGAATGCGAGCAACACGTCGCCTGCATCAACGAAGCGACGCTCATGCGTGATTTCTTGTGGCAGCTTAAGAGAAAAAGTAAACGAGTCGGGAGTGCGTGATGCCCAACCCCGAACAGTGCTTACCGGCGGTATGGCGTAAAAGGTGGAATCAACTTCGACCGTATCAAACGCGCGCGCATACGTGCGGAGGTATTCCGGTGCGCGCGTTCCATTGGGATAGAACGGGCCAACCCACGCCGCGTAGTTCCATCCTTGCGCGCCCAATCGCAGTTGCCCAAGCGCTAGCGGTGCTATGTCTGATTGCATCGGAAAGAAGATAGGTATCAAAACGCTCGCGGACGCTAATAGTCACACTACAATCGTATGGGTGTGTGGCCACGAACATGCGAATTTGCTACAGACTCTCGGCCAGTACAGCGCAATGGCGTACCCGTCCGTGATGCATCGCAATGCGGTGAACCGTGGCGAGTGGAATTGATGACGTCGTGTGCGCGTACGCATGCCAATGTGGTGGTGTCATCTCTTACGCTCGCTTCACGTGTTTACGAGGACCTTCCCATGTTGGACATGCAGATGGATCAAATTCTCAGCGCGCTCAATTCCGCTTGCAAACGCGCCACCTACGGCGCAGTCGCCGCAATGGTTGGTAAAACGCCACGCACATTGATGAAGGGGCGTCCGCGCGATCAGCGACATTCGTGGGTTGTCAATCGGAAGAACGGTTTGCCCACGGGCTACGAACCAGCGCAGCTACATCCCGCGCTGCAGGAGCACGCTCACGTCATCGACTCGCGCGCCGAACTCGCCGGGTTTCTGTCATCGCACTCCGGCATCGACATTTCCACTGCGCAAGCTGCGTGACATAAACGACTATCGATACGTCTCGAAAAATCCACGACCACGTCCGGACATCGTCTGCCCGTGTACTCGTCCAGACAACACTGTTTCACCCGCCATTTGGATAAACCACGGACGCGCTAGCGCGCGCGTCTGCGGGCTATCACCACGCTCAGCACGGGCGCGTCGAGTGTCCGTGGCAACGGCGTCATAGATGGTGATTTGCATTTGCAACGTATCCGCGCCGCGCACGTCCATCAGTGCAGCGTGCGCGGGCACGCGCAGCACACCATCCGTTGTCGTGACAATGCGAGCGTCGTCATAGCGAATGAGTTTTGGTCGAAACAGCGCAACAAACCCTGCGGTGTCGGTCACATAGACAAACAGCGGAGCAACACCGGCTGTCGAGTCTTCCGGCGATACGCGCCCGTACAGCACGGTGTACGCGCCCGCACGCGTCGCTCCCCATTCCCAACTCACCCCGTGCCAGCCACCCCAGTTGTGATCGTGATACGCTTGCGCATCGGTGTAGTGATCGCACTGCGACCGCACGCAGATGCTGCCCGACGCATTGGCGCGAAGCGCGGGCACCGCATACCCAGACGCAAAATCCCCACTCACCAACGTAGCGCCGGGGAAGTCGACACGAGCCACCGGTGACACCACAAGATTCACGTCAAGCGGGATATCAGTTCCTTCTTCGCGAACGCGCGCATGCACCGCATATCGCCCGTCAGATTGGACACGCACGGTACCTTCGCCAACGGTCAGGTCAGCGTCGCGCGTTGAAAAATGCACCTGGGTATTTGGCACAGTCGCACTAAACCGACGTGGGGCATGACCGCGTTCGTGCAACGTGACCAACAACTGGCCACCCCACGCACTGTTCGTCACATCACCCGCCACATCGCCCGCCACAATAAATGAGATGAAGGCCCATTTTGTCGCGTCTGGTGACAGCACATTGAAATAGTGCCACTCACCCCATGTCTCGCGATGCGCCAGCTCTAACGGTGGTGTGTGAAAATGGTCTATATCATGACGCAATTCAGCCGCGGTCGGCGTGCTCCATCGCCGGTCGCCGTCGTCATCATTCCACTCGCCTTGGACAATGTCTGGCAGGGCGCCAAGTGCACGTGTCGCCGATGGCAACTCACCACTCGCGCGCACCGGATGTTGCATGCCGTCCGTCGTGGTGAGGTACAACAGTTTGCCTTCGATCTGCGGCGCGACGGTGGCGATCACGTCGGCAAAACGCGGCGCCGACAGCACTTGCCGAAAGACAAATCGTGCGTTGGGCACGGAGAAAAACAGTCCGCCGAGTCCGCCCGTGGTCATCACCTCAATGTCGATCCCTTCGGGCAGCACTGTCACCTCGCCGCCGCCAACCAATCGCTCCTGACTGGCCTGCGCAACCATCGCCTCACCGACGGCCAGCAACACAATCATCACGCCAACGCCTAATCCAAAGCCAGCGCACAACAAGAACGATCGCCACGGGCGATAAGCGATACTGCGCCATGCCAGCGTGCGCGACAACGTGAGCCGCGACCACAGCAGATGCCCCAGGTTCACGCGATACGTCCATCACGCAGGTGGATCACGCGACGTGCGCGATTCGCGACCACCGCGTCGTGCGTAACAAAGACCAACGTTGTACCATCTTCGTTCAGTGTACCGAACAGTTCAAGCAAGCTCGCGCCCGTCTCCGCATCCAGCTCGCCGGTGGGTTCGTCCGCAAGGAGCAAGGACGGAGCGTTTGCCAGCGCGCGCGCAATCGCTACGCGCTGTTGCTCGCCCCCAGACAACTGCGTTGGTCGATGCGACAGACGATCACCCAGTCCAACATAGCCGAGCAACTCCTTGGCGCGCGCACGTCGCACGGTGCGGTTCACACCCGCTTCGGACATCGGCAATTCGACGTTTTCGATCGCGGAGAGCGTTGGCATCAAATAAAAGCGCTGGAACACGAAGCCGACGTGCCGCAAGCGAAAGTCTGTCGCCTCACGATCAGAGAGCGTTGAGGTGTCACGACCGTCAACGGTTACGGTACCGGACGTGGGCACGTCGAGAACACCCAGCAATTGCAATAGCGTGCTCTTACCGCAACCCGAGGCTCCGGTAATTGCGGCGAACTCACCGCGCGCAATCTCCAACGACACGCCGCGCACTGCGGTGACCGTTGCTTCACCCATCGGATACGTGCGCACGACGTTCTCGCAACGCAACACGATGTCGCTCATCCGACGGCCTCGTCACGCAACGCTCGCGCCACCGGAAGGGACGCCGCGCGCCACGCGGGAAGCAGTCCGGCAACACATCCTGCCACCAATAGCAGCGCGAGCGATCGCCATGCGGCCCGCGCACTCCACACAAAAAAATCGAATGAGGCAGGTAGTCCGGGAAAGTCACGCAAAATGGTATTCAACCATTGCGCGGTGACTACGCCAAGCCCAAGTCCAACCACAATGCCAGCGCCACTTAACATCAGCCCCTCCAACATTACCTGGTGTAGCACACCACGCTTTTGCGTGCCGATTGCACGCATCACAGCTATTTCCCCGCGTCGCTCATTCACCGAAAGCGTGATCAACGTAGCCACCAACAAAAATCCAATCGCCAGACTGATGGCGCCGAGCACAAAAGCCAGTTGTCGAAAGTAGGAAAGCCGTTCTTCAACTTGTCGAATGGCGCTGTCCGTCGAGATCGCCGTGATACGTGGTTGCGTCGTCGCGATCCACGCTCGCGCTAGCTCTACGTGCGCTGAATCGTTTTGCCGCACTTCGGCCATGGCCATCGACATGCGATCAGTAAATCCTGCACCGAGCATCGCGCGCAGCATTGGGAGTGGAAGCGCAATCACCGGCGTCTCGTTCGGAATGTAAAAAAATCGACCAACGCCGGACAACACAACGCGACGCGTCCGAGCGGCCGTGCGCAATTGCGCGTCAATGCCCGCCGCCAGCGTAATCGTATCGCCGAGCGCGTGGCCACTGCGTGTGAGAAAGGTTTGACTGACGACAACGTGCGCGATTGCCTCATACGCGAGGACAACGTCGTGCCCAGATTCCAGCGTGTAGTCGCCCTGAACGGCGGGCTCGATGCCGAGCGCAAAGGTTGACGGAATGCGACTTTCTGGGAGTACGAGCGTTGCGCCCAGTATGGGACTTACGGCGCGTATGTCTGGAGATGCACGGAGCGCGGCAACGATGGCGTTGGCACCGTCGATGGTGGCTTCGCTATCAAACGGCAGTGTTCCTTTGGGTGCAACGCGTAACTGATAGCCTCGCGCGAGCAAGAGCGACCGAAACGAGTCGCTCATACCAGTCGCGAGCATCACCATATCAAGCAACAATGCGGAAGCGACGGCGATGCCGATGATGGCCAAGACGGTTCGAGCCGGATGACGACGCAGTGTTGCAAATGCCATCGTTATGCGCATGTGTCTTTCATTGAAATTACCGGCCGAGCAATACGAGCGGCGGCGTGCGCACGAGGCGCCAGGCAGCGAGTGCTCCCGCGCCAACGCCTAGAATCAGCGACAGCATGGTTGCAAACGCCAAAATCTCTGGCGTGACGAGCGCAAATCGTAGTGGGGTGCGATACACGGCCTGGTAGTGGGTATTCACGAGCAGTGACGCGATCCATCCGATCACGGCGCCCATTGCGCTGCCGATCAGCGCGACAAACGCAGCTTCAATCACGACCGATTGTACGACGGTCGCGCGCGAAATGCCCATGAGACGCAATGCCGCGATATCCCGGCGACGTTCTTCAACGCTGAGAAGGAGCAAACACAGTAAGAACACCGCACTGGCGACAACGGTGATGATACCAATCGCCCGATGGAAGCGCTCGACGACGCGAAAGGTGCGTGAACTTCCGACCGCGACGTCCCGCGAGCGATGCGCACGAAAACCAAACGCGACGGCATTAATGCGCGCAACCGCTGAATCTGCGTGGTTAATGGAGCGTTGGCCGCGGCGCACCCCAACCGCGAATCGATCAACGCGATCGTCGGCACCGGTGATTGTTTGCAAATGATCCAAGTGCAATCGCACGCGATAATCTTGTCGCGCCACCTCTGCTGGATCGGCGCGTCGTTGTACGATGGCCTCCACGCGAACGGTGTCCCCACGTTCGCCAGGCTTCGCGGAGAGTTGGAGACGATCGCCGATGTGCAACGCAAGATCTGTGGCCATACGCGCGTCGATGGCGATACTGCGGATAGCAGGTGGTTGCCGTCCAAACGTGGGCGACAACGGAGGATTTACGCGCACTGCGTTCGAGCCTTGCGCAGCAAGTGACTGCTCGGCCGCAAGCAGGAGCGCGCCGATACACAGCAGTTTCCTCCACACCGTTTGCTTATTGAGCAGACTCGCCATGATGTTCAGCAACGCACACACGCGAGTGTCTGTTCCGCGCGCGAATTCGCGTGACACCCGCCTACCCTATCGTGGGCTTCCGCGCGCGCGGTCGCACCGTGCGAGTGTCGGTGACCGGTTCGACACGCACTTGCTCTGCCAAACTTGGCCCAACCATCGCATCGGCAGTGCCAATACGCAGTGTCAAGGGTCCGCCAAATGGCGCTTTGGCTATCATCGTTACTTCGGTACCTGGCTGCAGCGCGATCTCGGCGAGATAGCGCAACAACTGCGGATTTTTGTCGCTTACCTGCACCATACGCGCCCGCTCGCCGATTGCTAAATCGGCCAACGTGCGGTGAGGGCGCTCGTCTACCGTACCATCGACGGTTGGAATGGGCGCACCATGCGGATCTTGCGTGGGATGTCCCAGCGCCACCGCCAGTCGCTCAATCAGCTCATCCGAGGCGGCGTGCTCCAGTCGCTCGGCTTCATCGTGCACACGGTCCCACGGATAGCCGAGCACGCTCGTGAGATAGCTTTCGAGAATACGGTGACGTCGGATCGTGCGCAGTGCCGCGCGACGTCCGTCGTCCGTGAGTTGTACCCCGCGATACGGCACGTGATCGAGATACCCGTGCATCGCGAGTCGGCGAATCATGCCCGTTACAGAGGCTGGCGCGA
>JANYFO010000288.1 GCA_025362635.1 Gemmatimonadaceae bacterium
TGATTTATATCTCGATAACGGCGTCGCCAAATGCTGGAGCATTGATCTTGATGCTCGCGTTGTTGAACGGTGGCGACCCGCGCAGCACACGGCAGAGCTGTTTCGAGATTCCATTACGTGGACATCGCGCAACGACGTACGTCTGACCATCGACTTGCCGACGTATTTTGATCGTATCGCCGCGAAGGATCGCTTGCTTGAGCGGTGGCGCAACGTACCGACCAATGCCCTGCTCCGGTTTACCCAACGTACTTCTTGTCTCAAAGCGAGACGGGGACGAACTTTGAAGCTGACGCGTTCATCGGCCACCGACTCGAAGGTCACCAGTGATGCCATACACATTCGCGATGACACCCTCTCGTTTGCTCCTCACGCTTTGCACAGCACTTGGCATTGTCGGCACCGCATGCCGTTCGCCCGAGACGTCCGCATCTATCAGCGCGATAGATCGTGACCTCCTCGATGTCACCGTACCGAAGTTGGAGCAACTCTACACCAACAAGACGTACACCGTCACGCAGGTTGTGCAGTGGCACCTCGATCGCATAACTCGCTACAACGGTGTGTACGGCGCCATTGAGACGGTGCTCACAAACGATGCCTTAACCGACGCGGCGCGACTCGATGCAGAGGCGGCCAAGGGTGCTGCGCGCGGTCCGCTATGGGGCGTGCCCATTGTGATCAAGGCCAACACCAGCGTGCAGGGTCAAGTGACCACGGCCGGTTGGGAAGGATTTAATCGTGCGGGCCATGAACTACTCGCACCGAAGGACGCCACAATCGTCGCACGACTCCGCGCGGCCGGTGCAATCATCGTTGGTCTCGCCAACATGCCAGATCTGGCCAACAGTGACACTAATCGCAGCAGTTCATTTGGTCGCGCAGGAAACGCCTACGACGTGCGCTTTTCTCCGGGTGGCTCGTCGGGCGGAATTGTTACAGCCATCGCGAGTAACATGGCGGTGTTAGGCAACGGCACCGATACGGGCAACTCCATTCGCATGCCCGCAGCGACGAGCGCATTGGTCGGTGTGTTTCCGACACGCGGCCTCGTCAGCATTGCCGGCATCGCGCCGCTCGATTGGTTGCTCGACAACACCGGCCCAATCGCGCGCACCGTCACCGATGCGGCAATCGCATTGGCAGTGATGTCAGGAAAGGACTCACTGGACCAGGCAACCATACTGGCTCCCGATTCCGTTCGCCAAGCGAATACTTCGGCGCTCACAGTAAGCGCGCTCGCAACCAGTTCACTCAAAGGAAAACGTTTCGGCGTACCCGCGTTCATGATGGTCGGCAGCGGCATTCCGTTTCACGGCATTCCAGCAGGCGTCACTGAAGCAGCGGCCGATTCGATCCGCGCAACGGCGACCATGCTACTCCGACCAGATACGCGCGCAATGTTCATGCACGCGATCGACGCTTTACGTGCCGCTGGTGCCGAGGTCATTACCAACGACAGTATACTTCCGCCAAGCTTCGCGAAGATGGCAAGCCGCGTCTCGACCTACGCGTACATGCAAGACGGCACGAACCGTTTTCTCGCAAGCTACGGGCCCGCATCATACCATTCGGCCGCCGCATACCAGCAGATCGTCGGTACGCCACTTTATGTATCGTCAATCGGCGTTGAAGACAACTTCCGCAAGATGCCGGGCGCGTATCTCGATCAGCGTTTGCTCGATACCGATGCTGACGTCGAGCAAAATTATCATGCGCCGCGTCGCGCAATGCTCGCCGAGTATGTGGCGACACTCGATCGTTTGAAGTTGGACGGGTTTGTGTATCCGGCCATTCAAATGTCGCCGCCCGACGAGTCGATGCCGCAAGACGGACGCGTGAGCGAAGGGCCCCACTCCGCTACAAGTTGGGTCAACATGATTGGCGTGCCTGCGGTAGTGGTGTCGGCCGGATTTTACGCCAGTGGTTTACCGTTTGGTTTGGAGTTTTCTGCGCGTCCGTGGACCGATCCCGATCTGATGCGCGTGGCGTATGCGTGGGAGCACAGCACGCCGCTGCGCAAGCCTCCCATTTTAGTGCAAAAAGGTTTGCTTCCGGTTACGCCTGCGCGGAATGGGAAGCAGACACACCTTCGCTTCCCATGAGAACGTCGCCACGACACATCACACTTTGGTTTAACTCCATGTTCTCGCTCGTTCGATCAATGATTCTCGGTACAGCACTCGCGACATCGATTCAAGCGCAAACCACCAAGTCGATCGATCTCATTGGTTCACGTGGTCAACATCGTACGGTATCAAGTGCGGAATTGGCGGCGATGCCGCGTCACGAAGTCACCGCAAAGGCGCATCAAGTCTCAGGCACGTTCGCCGGCGTCGCGCTTGCCGATGTGCTGGCGTTAGTTGCGGTGCCACGCGGCGACTCACTGCGCGGCGCAGCGCTTTCGACATATGTGCTGATCGAAGCCGCTGATGGATATCGCGTACTCTTCGCGCTCGCAGAATTAGATGCGGGATTCTCCGATCGTCTCGTTTTGCTCGCTGACCGCAAAGATGGTTCGGCGCTCAACGCCAAGGACGGTCCGTTTCAGCTGATCGTGCCTGACGAAAAACGACCAGCGCGCTGGGTGCGACAAGTGCGACGCATACGAGTTGTGCAATTGCCAGCTAGCACTAAGTAGTAACGGCGGCGTCATCACGGCGCTTTACAGCGCACTGCCCCGCCCGCAGCATCCCACTGCTCAATACGCGCGAGCGGAACACTCAGTCCGCGCCAGTGTGCGCCGGTTGCCGCACTTGGCGCTTGCTTCGCACTCCAAGCCTGCGCCAGCTCTGTGCGCACCGATTGACAGTCCGCAGTCGGCAATTGGATGGCGAGCGTCACGAGCGTCAGCACCGCATCAGCCGAGAGGTGCGCATGGTACTTCGCGTCAAATGACGCACCCGCTACGGAGCGCGCGATGTTGAAGCGCACCACCAACGCTTCGGGATTCACCACGTTGATCAGCACGACCCACACGATCGTCACGCCAACGGTCGCCGACGCGAAGCGCAGAGGACGATTCCGCAGCGTAGTCATGGCACACGTCACCAGCGTCGCCAACACCCAGACAATCGCCGCGCACGCGAAGATGCGATCCACACTGTGTCCAAACATGTGCATGTAAAGTCCGACACGCGCGGCTGCAGAAACCAGCAGCGTCGTCACCAAGCTCAGTAAAATTGCCCCGGCGATGTGAAAATGACGGCGCGCCCGGGCGTCGGCCACAAGAAGCCACTCCGCCACGACGAGGGTGCCGACCACGATACCAGCGGCGAGGATCAGCTGAAAGAAGCCATCGCGCGCATAGGTTGCGCCCGTGAGTCCCTCCGTCTGCCGCAGAAACTCCGCGCCTCCAAAGAGAACGCGCGTTTGCGTGATTAAAAAAAGCGTCAATACTGCGACCAGTGAGTACAGCGGCACCGCGATGCTCGCAAAACGCAGTCTGGGCGACGTGGGCGCTCGGACAGTGGCGCCGAGCGCATCGCCAGTGGCGGCGCTGAACCAGCCGGCGGCGAACCAGGCAATGAGAACGATGACAAACACGTCAGAGGTGAACGAGTTCGCGATACGCTGTAGCAACCCTTCAAATGTTTTGTCGGACGAGATGAGCAGCGCGGTTACGACGGCCAACGGGGGCACAGTCAACACGACGCCGATGAGCAGTGCACGCGTCCGCCCTGTGTCTGGACGGTCGGGCGCGCGTTCCGCCGCGCTACGACTCAGCACGCGAACGGCACCACCAACGGTGTTCACTGCGGCAAGCGCGCCGGCCCGCACAGCTTCAACGACTGAAAGATCCGCAACGGTACGACCGCTGCCGTGCCAGAGAACCAGCACACCCATGCACAGCAGCGAAAGGAAGTCGATTGCGTAGAGCATCGGTGCGTCGCGCAAGACGAGTCCGAGCGCGGCGCCGACGACACCCGCGAGCAACAGTTTGCGTTCGCGCGAGCCGCTCCGGTCCAGCACGAGCACACTGACAACCACGCCGGTGATCCAGAGAGCGAAACCGAGGCGCCACATATTGCCGCCGCGCAACAGCAGGTCGCCGGCCACGCCCGTGATGAGTGCGGTGATGATGAGCCGCGGGGCAGAAACCTGCATGAGTTGCTCTCCCGTGCGGAAATACGTGAAGGGCGCCAATGGGCGCGTGTGGTCGTGTTGATGGATACGCACACACTGTTTGACTGTCAAGTACTTTGTACTACAAAGCGCTATTGCAGTTCCACTTGGCCGGCAACCGTGATTGAGTTACCGTCTGTCGACTAGTCGATCTCGCTTGTGGACTGCTCTTTGATCGGTTTCCAGAAATTTCAAGTCACATTTACGAACACTCCGCGCACGCGACGAAATCGTTCAGACATTTGATAAATCGCGCATCGTCGGTGATCGACTTCCACCACCACTTGAGGCACCGATCGTGAAACCCATTCAAGTGCAGGGCGTGCATCACATCACCATTGTTGGTTCGACGCGACAAAGTGCCATTGATTTCTGGGAAGGCGTACTCGGCATGCCGTTCGTTATCGAGCAACCCAACCTCGGCAATCCCGCTGAAAATCACCTGTATTTTGATCCCGGTGACGGACGCTTGCTCACGGTCTTTACCAATGAGTCACGTACAGATGCGACACGACATGCGCCACGTGACATCGGGTGCGTGGAGCATCTCGCGTTCAACGT
>JANYFO010000318.1 GCA_025362635.1 Gemmatimonadaceae bacterium
GTGCCGAAGGAAATGTTGATCGTGCGGAAGAAAATCCGACCGTCGCTGAACAGGCGAATCTAACTTTTCCACTTTTCCTTATGGAGGAGGCCGCCGCGCGGGGCGCGCGACTCATTCATTTTTCATCGAATGCGGTTTACGACGGAGAGCACGCGCCTTATTCCGAGCAATCGCCCATTCAGCCAATTAATCGATACGGTGAATTCAAGTGCCAAGCTGACCTGGCCATGCGAAGTGAGCTTGGGCGATGGGCCATCCTCCGCCCTATAGTCGCGTATGGATGGAATTTCCCCTTTGGCCGAAAAAATCCAGTATCACAATTCCTTCCGCTGCTGCTCGACGGGAAGTCTCTTGGCGTCGTCGATGATCAGTTTGAGAATCCGGTATATGCGGGAGATGTCGCTCGGATCCTGTGGCGCATGATTGAAAGCGGATTTTGCGGCGAACTTAATGTTGCGGGCGGTGACGCCGGACTAAGTCGCTACGACTGGATTCGATCTGTGGCGGATGTGTTCGAGGTGTCCGACAGCACGATCACAAAGGCATCCATGCGTGACTTCCCGACCATCGCTCCGCGTCCGCGTGACACGAGATTCGACATCACCAAGCTGCGTCGCGAATTTACTTTTGAACCGCTGACGGTTGCCGAGGGTGCGCGAGCGATGATCGACGACACGGCTCGAAACCCGTTGCCAGTCGGCGCGATGGCATAGCTTCCACGACGTGACTACTCTCTTCGCTGCAGCCTTCATTTCAGTCACCCTGGTTGCGTTCATTTGGATTGCGTATCCAATCGCAATTTGGTTCCTCGCGCGCGCGATGCCGCAGCGGCACCAACTGAGTCCAGTGCGCGGCTTCGACCAGCGGACCAGTGTGGTGCTCGCGACGCGTGAAAGCGCGGAACTGATAGAGCGCAGAATCAAAAACTTGCTCGAAACAGACTTTCCGGGCGCCAAGCTTGACGTGGTTGTCGCGCTCGACGCGGGCGGCGCACATGCGACAATTGCCGAATTGTCGCACTTGGATCCAAGAGTGCGCGTAGTCCTCGGCGACCAACCAGGTGGTAAGGCTTCAACGTTGAACGCTGGCGTTCGAACGGCCACCGGCGACGTGATCGTGTTCGCTGATTCCGCGCAAATATTTGATCGACGCACGCTACCAGAATTGCTGCACTATCTCGACGACGAACGATTTGGCGCCGTGTCGGGCGCGCTTACTCTCGGCGGCGCAGAACACGGCACCTCCCCGGTGCACGCATATTGGAGATTGGAAAAATGGTTACGCCACAATGAGTCCATGTTGCATTCGTCAATCGGAGTGACCGGCGCCGTGTATGCGGTAAGGCGCGAGCTTTGGCCCGTGCTGCCCGTAGGAACGCTGTTGGACGATGTCTACGTGCCGATGTCGATCATACTCGCGGGACATCGGGTGGGATTTACTTACGCTGCGCGAGCGATCGATGTTCGCGCGTTCGGATCCGACGCAGAGGCCGTTCGTAAAACGCGTACCCTCACCGGAGTGCTTCAGCTCTTACATCTGTTGCCGGATCTGATGTCAACGAAAAATCCGGTGCGAATCCAGTTCGTTATGCACAAATTGGCGCGCCTCGCGACACCATTTTTGTTGGCGGTGTTTGCAGGGGCAAGCGCGTCCATGCTGCTGCTATTCATGATGCGCTATCCACAACAGGCGTTACCGCCGCTCATCGTCTTCGTAATTTTTGTCAGCATCGTTCCGCCGCTGCGAAGAGTGTGCGTTGGCGGAATTCGTTGGCTGTATGTCCTGCAGATGGCGACCGTGCGCGCCCTCAACAATGGATTACGCGCTCGCTGGTCGGTGTGGCAGGACCCTAAATAACCCGCGTCAAAGTATCACGCCCTCAAACACTTCCAACGCCAGCTCAATACGCCCAAACGGCGCACTCACCTGCACGCCTTGCACCACGTCACGCACCCGTGCCAATGCTTCTCGCGCTATGGCAATGCCTTCGGCCAATGCATGCTCCTTGCTCTTGTCGCTCGCCCGACGCATGCGGTCCAGCACTTCCTTCGGAACCGTTACCCCCGGCACCTCGTTCGCCAAAAACTCCGCATTTCTGGCCGACACTAACGGCCAGATACCCGCAACGATCGGTATCCGCGCACCGTCCAGCGTCGCTATAAACCGTTCCAATTGCGCTGGATCAAATACCGGTTGCGTAATCGCATACTCGGCACCCGCTTCCACTTTCCAGTGGAACCGCTTGAGCTCATGCGCGGGGTCGATTGCCGCCGGATTCACACCAACGCCAATCGTAAATCG
>JANYFO010000325.1 GCA_025362635.1 Gemmatimonadaceae bacterium
GTTTGTACCGGGAGCCGTTGCAACCGCCGTGTACGAGCCCGCTTTGTAAGCGAACACCTGACCGTTGGTAAACGCGACGGCCGCACGCGGACCACCAACACGCACCTGTGCATCCGGAATCACTTTGCCTTGCGCATCGTACGCGGTAATCTTGTACGCTTGCGTTTCGCCCGCGCGCATCGTGATCCGATTGGGTTCGGCAACAAGCTTCGCAACAGCCGACGGTTCCTGAGCGAGGAGGCGGACGGTCGGCATTAGCAGGGCACACCCTGTAACGATCAACGCAGTCGTGACGAAACGGAAATTTCGCGCTAGGTTCATGTAGTATTGACTCCGGTCAAATCGCGACGCGCGTCGCTAGCCAGGAACGGTCGAAAGACCGTGTCGTTTTCTTTCATGCCGGGATCGATCCCGGGGTCGAGTACTTCCATCATGACTCGTGTTCTCGAGCATCGCAAGTCGCACCATGCGTCTCGGTGGCGTTTGACGCGTCACGTACTGCTTCCGCTTGGTTTTTGCGCCGCACTTGCTGTGTCAAACGGCGTCGTCGAGGCGCAAGAACGAATCGCGGCCAGCATGACGCCTCTCGTCACACCAGCGAAGCCCACGCACGACTATTGGATTTACGTTGGCGCGGAGTCCGCGGACAAACTTCATCGCGTGCGGTTTGGGCCGTCGGGTACCGTCGTCGAACGAAGCATTGACATCGGTGAACTCGCGGCAGAAATGGAAGGACCGCACGGCCTCGCGATTTCGGCCGATGGGAAATATCTGTACATGACCACAGGCCACGGTTCCCCTGACGGGAAGTATTGGCGCTACGCACTCGGCCCCGACACACTCGTGGGGCCTGGCATTTTCCTCGGCAATTTTCCAGCGTCGATCGATGTGACACCAGATGGACTCTACACGTTTTCAGCAAATTTCAATTTGCATGGCGACATGATTCCGTCCACCGTTTCCGTCGTGTACACACAGACCAACACCGAAGTCGCACGCATTGTCACGTGCACTATGCCGCATGGCAGTCGCGTTGCGCCAGATGGCGCGCATCAATACTCCACGTGCATGATGGATGATCAGCTTGTTGAAATCGATACTCGGAGCTTCGCCGTATCGCGTCGGTTCTCGCTGGCGATAGGGAAAGAAGCTCCGCTTGCGGTTGACAACACCGGCGCCATGGGCGGAGGCGGTGCCATGGCCGCAATGGATCACGGCGCGCATGACATGGTCGACATGAAAGGCATGCAGGACATGAAAGGCATGAAGGATACGAAAGGCATGCTGCCGACGAAGCCGAAACAATCGATCGGACCGACCATCGATCCAGCGCAGGCGGGCCGCGTCGCGATGGGCATCGAGAAACATGCGATGGAGCCGGCCACGTGTTCGCCAACGTGGGCACAGCCGTCTATTGAAGGCGAGCGCATTTTCGTTGCCTGCAACAAGGCCGACGAAATCCTTGAAATTGACACGAAGTCGTGGTCAATCGCGCGTCGACTCAAAACAGGACGCGGGGTGTATAACTTGGCGGTGACGGCCGACGGCAAACTGCTCGTCGCCTCACTAAAACAAGGTGCTGCCGTTGAGATTTTTGACGTGGTCAGCGGGACGAGCCTCGCGCAAATCAAAACGTCAAACAACATCGCACATGGCGTGACGCTCAGCCCGGATTCACGATATGCCTTTGTCAGCAGTGAGGGCGTTGGGGCCGCCGCAGGAAAAGTTGACGTGATTGATCTACTCGCATTGGTGAAGGTCGGTACCGCTGATGTAGGACAGCAAGCGAGTGGCATCGCGTTTTGGAAAATGAGTAAGTAGCGAGCGCACATGCCAGACGCGGATTTACCGGAATCGAGCACGCGCTCTCTCGTTGCCTTGCGCTCCATGATCGATGCGCTTGATCGGGAGTTGTTGGAGACAATGGCGCGACGGATGTCGCTCGTTGCTGAAGTCGCCGCCTACAAGCGCGAGCATGGTGTGCGTATTCGCGATGCACAGCGTGAGCACGATGTCCTTACCGATCGGCGCAACCGGGCGGAAGCACTTGGCCTCCCGGTGGGTGAAATCGAGTCGATCTTCCGTGTGCTTTTGCGTTCCAGTCGCGATCATCAAGCGTCACTGCGCGCCGAGGTGCCACTGCACGCGGCGCCGCGCACAATCGCGATCGTTGGTGGTGCTGGAAAAATCGGTTCGTTGCTGGCGCGGATGTTTGGCGATCTTGGTCACCAAATGCTCATTGTCGACACGCGTACGGAATTGCGTGCGGCGGAAGCAGCGGCGGCGGCCGATGTAACCGTTATTAGTGTGCCAATCGACGTCACCGAACGCGTTATCGCTGCGGTAGGACCGCACGTTCGCGAAGATGCGCTATTGATGGACGTAACAAGTATTAAAGAAGCACCCATCGCGGCAATGTTGGCCGCGACGCGTGCGAGTGTCGTTGGCACGCATCCGATGTTTGGACCCAGCGTCCATACGCTGCAAGGACAGCGTGTGGTTCTCTGTCGCGGACGCGGTGACGCGTGGGCCGACTGGCTCTCGCAAACACTAACGGCGCGCGGACTCGTGATCACCGAAGCCACGGCCGTGCAGCACGATCGTGCGATGTCCATTGTGCAGGTGCTCACGCACTTTCAAACACAAGTGCTCGGTCTCACACTCGCGAGACTCGGCGTACCACTTGAAGAAACGAAGCCGTTTACGTCGCCGGCATATTTGTTGGAACTCTACGTCACAGCCCGACACTTTGCGCAGGATGCGTCGTTGTATGGGCCGATCGAAATGCGCAATCCCCGAACGAGTGACGTCACGACGGCCTTTGCCGACGCAGCGCGCGAGATCAGCGGCGTGTTAGCGAGCGGCGATCAAGTGGCCTTCACACGCGTGTTTCGCGACGTGCGCGAGTTTTTTGGTGACTTTACGAACGAAGCAGTTGAGCAGTCGAGCTTTCTGATTGATCGAATTGTTGAACGAATGTAGGAAGGTTGTCGCGTCCACATAAAAACCACGCGAGTGCGGACTTCGTTCTGACAGACGGCAATGGCGCGTAGAAAGAAACTCAATCCGTTCCTTACCGTAACGTCTTTGGCAGATCAGCGCCGTTGTCCGCAATGCCGTGTATGTACGTTGTGTAATCTCTAGGCGATATGCACCGTGCTAAAGCGCGGTGAAAATAACTTCGCCGATAATTGGCGTCATTTCACTGGCGGCACTATCGCCGTCCCCAATACCACTTTCCGTCCGTGCATGTCGTACGCGTCGCCAGCGTTGAGCAGAATGTACGGCTTGGCGCCCGCCGCATACGTCGTCGTGTTGTCATGAATGGCCACCTGCGCTTTCCCAATAATATCAAATCGATCTCCATGTACAATAATCGCCGTCCCTTCAGACAGACCGATGCCGAGCAGGGTTGGAAAGCGCGTGATGACCGGATCAAGATCATCCCACCGATTGCGTGTGTTGATGTGCTGGTCGATTGCCGAGCGACGGAGAAATCCAAAGGCGTTTTGATGCTCGGGTTCGGGCGCCATCATTATGTCCGCGCCGCTCATGGCACCGCGCACCAAATACGCGCCTTGAATGCTCGCACCGGCGGAGCTGCCGCCAATGACACCGCCGCGCGCCAACACATTGTGAAACTCGCGAAACGTGCGCGTTCCAGCATACGAGTCGACGATGTTCCATTGCCGACCGCCGTTGAACCACACACCGGTTGCGTCACGTAAAACCTTGGCGAACTCCTCGGTGTCCGCCACTTTTGGGTCGGCCGTATGCAGCATGCGCACGTTCGTGACGCCTAACTTTCGCCACGACGCGAGCACGATTGAGTCGACGTACGGTATAGGCGACCCATCAGGTTTCCGATTGCCGCCCGCGGTGGGCACTACTACAATGCGTGCGTTCGCACCGCCCGCCATCGCAATAAATTTCTCTGAAATGCCAGTGCCCGCGAGGTTGCCACCACCGACAATGACGAGCGAACCACTGGGTGGTCCGTACTCGGGCACTACGCCGTCGCGCACGGTTGTCGGACGTGCTTGTGCGCTGGCGGCGAACATCGTGGGCGCCGTGATCGTCATCGCGACGACGATACGGATCACGCGGAAGGGTGTACTGCAAAATCGACGCGGACGAGTCATGGATCAAACGGTAAAGGAAGCCTTCTGGGCGAATCGCCAAAGCAACATACTGCGCGAGTCTTGTTACGGAACCATTGTACCGCCATCCTCCTTTCCCACTGTCGTTCCGATTCCCAACACACTTCTCGCATGCCCGGCACGCTCGAACATATTTGGATCAAGCGCGCCAAACGCGGGCTGATGGAGGCCACCGTGCGAGCCACGTTGCGTGCGAACCGTGGTTTGGTTGGCAATGCAAATCAGGGGGGGCGTCGGCAGATTACCATCCTCGACGCCGAACGATGGGCGCAGCATATGGCCATGCTCGGCACCACGTTCGATGCGTCCGCGCGGCGTGCAAATTTATTGGTGAAAGGTGTGACGTTGTCCAACTCGCGCGGTCGCGTGCTGCGCATCGGTGCGGTTCGCGTGCGCATTGAGGGTGAGACGAAATCGTGTCATCAGATGGACGCGGTCCATGACGGTTTACAAGCTGTTATGCGCAACGATTAAGGCGGAGGCGCGTTTGCCGTGGTGCTGGACGACGGTGCGATCGCGGTTGGTGATGCCGTGGCGTGGATAGAGGACGACACGAGCGCGACGTGGTAAATGCGTGAGCGGGCATCCTTTGGCGTCCTTGTCATGATTGGTGCACCGGCAGCCGCCAAAATGTGTCACTGGAGACAGACCGGGGTATTTTACCAGATGCGAAATTTCACCCGTCCAATTTCTCAGCTATCCATCGGTGCCGCATTGCTCGCAGTGGGCACTGCCGCTTCTGCCTCCGCGCAACGCACCACAGGCATTCGGGAGCGGGCGGCGGCCGAAGCCGTGCGTCCGCCAAGCGCCTACGGTGTTATTGATGGCGTGGTCACCGATACGCTGCTGCGTCCGCTCGAATCGGCGGACATTTCTGTGGTCGGCGTTGGGGCGCACGTGGTCACGTCAATCAATGGGCGTTTCCGTATGCTCCAAGTGCCGCCGGGGCAGTATCTCTTGGTAGCGCGACGCATTGGCTACGCGCCGACGTCGGGCATCATACAGGTGCCGGCGGAGGACACGGTGCGCTTGTCGTATGCACTCCTGCGTTCGAACAATTTGTTGGACACGGTGAAAGTGCAAGCGCGTCGGGTGTCGCTGCGTATGGCGGAATTTGAAGGAAGGCGTCGACAGGGTATTGGCCAGTTCGTTACGCAAGAAGATCTGGAACGCCGTGGCTCGCCCCAAGTCGCGGATTTCCTGCGAAACATTCGGGGCATTGAACTACTCCGCAATACCAGTCAGGCGTTCGGCGACATGGTTGCCATCTCGCGTCGCGAAGGTGATGCGCAGCAGGGTGGATGTCCGATGCAAGTCGTGCTCGACGGCATCGTTCTACCTGGAAAATTCAATCTCGATTTACTCCCGTCACCAAAACAAATCGCGGGCATCGAGGTGTACAGCGGACCAGCGACTGTGCCACCGCAGTTTGGGGGAAACGATCGGCGCTGCGGTTTGATCGCGGTGTGGACGCGTGAGGGATACTGAAAACAGCAGGGAGTAGGGACTTGGGGTTAGGGAGTAGCGACTAAGGAGTATGGACTAGGCATCGGAAGTAAAAAGTCCCCGCGAGCAAATACTCGCGGGGGCTTTTTACTACTCCCTACTCCCTACTCCCTACTCCCTACTCCCTACTCCCTACCTTCAGCAGCCCGGACCAGCCAACGCTCCGGTTTTGCCCGCACGCACGAGGCATTCAGCCTGCGGAACGGGTTGTACTTTTGCAACGAAATGCGCGTTCGTGCCAGTGCTGATGTCGAGCGGCAGCGTGTTGAGACGCCCATATCGACGCAAGTCAACCCAACGCAATCCTTCCAACATGGTCGAATAGCGCTTCTCGTACAGCAACGCGGTGAGGACCGTCGCATCGTCCGAAGCGGCCGTGACCGTAGTCGCCGGGAGGCCGCCCGAGTTGGTCCGAACTTGGTTGATGATGGTAACCGCACCGGCCTTGTCGCCCGTGGCCAACAGCGCTTCCGCGCGAAGGAGCAACAGCTCCTCATTGCGGATGATCGGAATGGTATTTGAGATCGTCGGGTAAAGATTAAATCCGATCGACGACGCAATGCCCAACGCGTTTGGCGCGAGTCGTGTCGGACGCGCTCCAATCTTTGCCGTGTAGCGATCATCTGGTGAACCGTTCGCCTTGAGCTGCGCATCAGTTGTAAACGATGGGTGCGCATACAAGTCGGTGTTCGTTACGACGTTCAACGGGTTGTTCACATCGGGCGCCGCCGCGTACGGATGCGTCGGTCCAACATCAAACGCCGCGCGCGATGCCGCGGCGGTGTTGAGGAAAGAGGCCGACAACGCCGTTAAAGCACGCTGCCATGCAGCAACACCACCACCTGCTGTGGCGTAGTACGCCGCTGCACGAGCAGCAATTGCGCGATTAAACGTGCGGAACGTGCTCGGTGTGTTAAAGCCCGCGAATCCCGAATGCAGAATAATCGGAAACGCCGCGCCGCCAGCTGTAAGATTTGCCGCACCGTCGTCCAACGTGGCGAGGATGTACTTGTACACCGAATCACGTGACACGAACGGCGCCAGATCCGACGCGTTCTGCTTGATCTCGACCACGGCACCGATGGTGTCGCGCGTAGAAATCACGTACAACAATTCCAACGCTTCGAGAGTCTTTGCGAAGCCAAGACCAGCACTTTTCTGTTCGGCGCTGAGTGCAGTGGAGGCGGAGACAGTGTTCTTAAAGTTGAAGATGTCCCGGAGATTGCCATACTGCGTACCCCAATTCTCAACCGCAAAGCCGGTTGGATCGAGTCTGTTCTGACCAGAAATACCAATCAGATAGTTGGAGGTATTGCGTCCTTCCTGCGGAGTATAGATGTAGAGCTCGCGACCAAACCGACCGGTCGACGTGATGTACGCGCCACGGCCATTCCGCAGTTGACGCAGTAAGCCGGTGGCTTGAAGCTGCAAAGCCTGCTGATCGGCCGATGCTGCGGCAACGGTTGGCGTATTGGGATTGGTGATGGAGAGCTGGTCGGCGCTGCACGCCGCCAATACGCCCATCGCCGCGAGCAACACACCGGCGTTTCGAAGCGTGTTCAAGGAAATCCTCATCGCGATACGGCGAGAAATCATAGGAGTCGTCGTCATTGGATTAGAACCCGATGTCGACGCTGAAGAAGAACTGTCGGCTCGACGGGAACGGCGCGAGGTCGATGAAGCGATTGAAGTTCGAGTTGCCGAAGTTGCTGAATTCCGGGTCAAAGCCCCAATACTTCGAGAACAGCGCAAGGTTACGACCGCTCAAGTTGAAACGCAGGCTACGCGCACCCGGAATTTTTGACGCCCATGAATCTGGCGCCTGATAATTCAAGGTCACTTCGCGCAACTTCACGTACGTTCCGGACTGTATGTACGGACGGCTATCGCCCTTGCTAAACGTGTTGTAATTCGCCGCACCGTTCGCGACATAATCGCGTGACTGACCACCTTCGTCAAACAGATTGTTCGTCATGTTTGCCACGTAGCCGCCATTGCGCCAGTCGGCCAAGAACGACAGCGTCAACTTCTTGTACGTGAAGTCGTTGTTGAATGTCGTGGTGTGCACGGGGTTCGCATCGGCGACAATGGTATCACGCACGGCGTTGTTGAGGCCGAGTGGCGCGTTTGCCCAGATGTACGTCGAACGCGTGTTGGTCGCGATACGGTTACGACCGTATGTCGCACCAAAGCTGCCTGGCACGGCAAACGACGGCACCGGAATGTTGTCCGTACGCTGAATATTGGTGTTGTAGATGATGCGCGATGTCCACTCAAAGTTGCGCGAGCGAAGCGGCACCATAGACAGCACGCCTTCCGAGCCGAGCACCGACAACTGTCCACCGTTGATGATCTGATTTCCCAGGCCCGATGATGGCGGCAGCGGGAACGTCAGTAGCAAATCGGTGATCTTGCGCTGATACCGCGTGACTTCAAGTCCGATGCGCGAGCCGAAGAACGAGCCGTCGATGCCGAATTCCAACTCGTTCATGATTTCCGGCTTAATACCGGTGTTGCCAAGCAGCGACGCAGACACGAGCGAACCGTTGCCGCCAATCAAACCGCCGTCGGCGTACAAAATGTCGCGATCGCCAAAACGCGGACGATTGCCTGATTTACCGTACGCCGCACGAAACTTGAACTCGTCAATCTTGCTCGTGAATGGCTTCGTCAAACGGTACGACGCTGAGAACTTCGGATACTGGTAGAACTTTGCGCGGTCGCCGTCGGCACTCGAACGGTCATTGCGCACGCCGGCATTTAATGCGAGATGGTCGTCGAGCATCAACAACTGTTCGTTCACATAGTACGACTGATCACGAAACTCGACGATGTCGTTCGAAATCAAAATATCTTGCGCGCCAGTCGGCACCTTGCGCGTGGGCAACAATCCACGGCCGCGCAAACGGTACGTGTTGACTCGCTGCGTTTCGTACGACGTACCTGCCGACGTGGTTGCTGACGTCAGGAAACGCGTGCTCGGCGACCACGTGTGTACGGCATTCAAGCCTTGATTGAACTGATAGCTGTCCACGCTGTTCTGCTGCGCGGTACCTAAGAAACCGTCGGCCGGCTCGTATTGCAGGAAGTTGGGCGAGTACTGATTCGCCGACTGTTGAAAACGATCCATACCAACGAGATACGACAACTGAATTGTATTTCTTGCCGTGCTCAACAGCGCGTAACCGACGCGAATGTTGCCCGACTGACGCCATACATCTTCGTTGTTCTCAATATTGTTGAAGACTTCGAACGGGTTGGATGTGCCGGATCCACCACCATTGAATGGCATGGAGACGAAACGTCCTGACGCGTCCTTGGCTCGGAGGTCGATAATTGCGGGGGAATAACCGAATGTGTAAATCGGGCTCGTGCCGGAGTTGTCGTTTCCACCAACGCCGCGCTTAAAGCCGTTGTGCGTGACGTCAAGGCCAAGGCTCGCTGTCAACTTGGTGCCGAGCGTCTGGTCGATGTTGATACGACCGCCGGTGCGGCGCGCGCCGGTGTTGAGTGCAATGCCGCTTTCTTGACGATCGCTCAGTGAAGCGAAGAAACGCGTGTTGTTCACACCACCAGAGGCGGACAACAACGTCTCCCACGACGGATCGGTGCGACCATACAACTGACCCTGCCAATCATAAAACGGGCAGGTGGGGCTGCACGCTTTCTGCGCCGCTGCGAGACCGATCGGGCCACCAGTAAAATCCACGCCCTTTGACGGATCGTAGATATCAGTGATCGTGTTGTTGCGACGTGAGCTGAGCGAGCGAAGTAATGACTGCGTGCCTGCCCGTTGCGTGATATTCCACGTTGCACGTCCCTGCTTACCGCGCTTTGTCGTGATGACAACCACGCCGTTGGTGGCGCGCGAACCATAAATGGCCGTTGCTGCCGCAGACTTCAGGACTTCGATGTTCTCGACGTCGTTCG
>JANYFO010000338.1 GCA_025362635.1 Gemmatimonadaceae bacterium
CATTGCTTGCTCCGCAACGAGCGTGACACTCTGCACCGAGCTGTTGCCGGTGCGGAGTCGCACAAGGTCGAGGCGCACGTTCTCCAGCGCGATACGGCAGCTTTCGAGCTGACCCAGACGCAGATTCCGACGACGCGCAGATTCGGTAATCGCGCGACGATCTCGACGTAATTGCGCCAATCGACGGACCCGTGTTTCACTGCGTTGCACGTCGAGCGGATTGGCCTCCAATTCGAGCGATGCAATTTCCGCATCAACGGCGAGCGCGCGTTCGTAGCCCTGCTCGCGATCCGAGCGCGCGAGATCGAGCGCTATAATTTCGATTTTGTTAACGAGTTCGACGGACGTCTTCGCCACCTCAGGAATACGTGCGCGCTCGTCTACAGGAATCGTCGCGAGGAGACGGCCTATCTCTTCCCGGTCGGCGCGCGCCGCACGGACGGCGGTCACGTACTCGCCGAGTTCGTCGTCGCGTGCAGGAGCTGCTGTCGGGGAGTAGCTCTTGGTGTTGGACACGATACTCGCACCGCCCAACGACGGAAACGATGGAGTAAGCACGCCACTCAAACGACGGCCTCGTCCTTGCGCGCGCAATTCTTCCCGCTTCGTACGACTGAAGGTGGCCGCCACGCTATCAAAAACGTCGGAGAGTACCTCGCCAAACATGCGATGACGCGGCTGGCGCAGCACGTCCTTCCAGTCATATCCGTCCGACCACAGTTTGGCGTACTTCCAGGCAATCCAAATGGTCCACAGCGTGCTAAAGCCAAAAAACTCCTTACCCCCAAAAATGCTTACCACCAGCAATGCGCCGTTGATGAACAAATATGGCGCGAGCCGTTTGCGAAATTTTATGACGAGCGGCGCTTCCCATCGTGCGATGTCCGATGTGGTCGGTTGATGGTCGCGATCATCACCGCTGTACGGTGGCGGTGGGTACGCGGTGCCCGACAGTTGCGCCGTATTTGCCTGATACGTTGGCGCCTGATAACTCGGTGGCGAATATGCAGAGGCGCTATTGGCCGTACGTCCGGCATTTTGTGGCAGCCCTCCAAACGACATGCCGCTTCCGGGTGCACCGCGAAGTGTCCCCGGTGATCCGGCAGTAAATGCGGCACTGGGAGCCGGGGGCACAATGCCTGTTTTCAGCGCTTGCACGACTTCAGTTGCACTTTGAAAACGATGGTCCGGATTTTTCTCAAGCAAGCGCATCACGATCATCGCCAAGTCGGCCGGTACGTCCGGACGACGTAATGATACGGGCACTGGAAGTTCGGCAAGATGCTTCACCAGCAACGCCGGCGTGGTACCGCCAATAAACGGGGGTTCACCGACCAGCATTTGGTACGCCACTACGCCCAACGAATACAGGTCGCTCCGTCCATCAAGATCGCGATCACCCGATGCCTGCTCCGGCGACATGTACGCGGGCGTTCCGATGGCGATGCCCGTGGCGGTCAGACGTGACGTCTCACCACTATCGACCATCGCGCGCGCTATGCCGAAATCAGTGACCAGCGCACGCCCATCAATCCCGTCCAACAAAATATTGTCGGGCTTGATGTCGCGATGAATGACGCCGCGTGCATGTGCATACGACATTGCGTCCGCAACTTCCGTGAACCACCGCCGGACGTTTTCGATCGGCAGCGGCCCGCGCTTCTGCAGGAGCGCGGCAAGGTTGTCGCCATCAATGCACGCCATCACAAAGAAGACCAAATTCCCAACTTCATCGACCGAATAGATCGGCACGATGTTGGGATGGCTGAGCTGCGCGGCGGTCTCAGCTTCCCGCAAAAACCGCGAGCGAATGTCACGTCGAAACGACAGCTCAGGCGGCAGGAGCTTTATCGCGACGTGACGCTTCAGACGCTTGTCGCGCGCCCGGTAAACGATCCCCATACCGCCGCGTCCAATCTCCTGCTCCACATCATAAGATGCGCTCAGCGCTTCTTGAACATGGGCGCGAAGTTCGGCGTCCTCAGAGGACGGGGCTGCGGGATCGTGCACTCGCTCGGGAATGGGGGGGGGCGAACCGGTACCGTTAGTGTAGCACCGGGAGTGGAGCGACGACAACATCAAACTCAGCATCCCAGCCGTCGCGGCATGGGACGCGCAGCCCTTACGTCACGTGGTCAGGGAAAAGTTGCAAACCCTGCCGGGATGGCGGAAACCGGATGGTGCGAATTGTGCCGAGCAATAGTCCGTGTAGACCACTTCTCCAAGGATCGATCGCATGGGCCAGCGCCAAACACTTCCCGTCCTCCCGCTTCGCGGGACGGTCATCTTCCCCGGCATCACCGCGCCAATCGCGGCCGGACGACCCGGCACGCTTCGCGCCATCGAGACGGCGCTCAAGGGCGATCGACTCGTCTTCGCTGTCGCACAGCGCGACAACAGCGAGGAGCCAACGTCCGACATTCTCTTCACCACTGGCGTCATCGCCCGCATTGGACAAATCCAACGCGGGTTAGGTGGCGTGCAGCTCCTGCTCCAAGGCGAACAGCGCGCCGTCGCGTTGCAATACGTCGAGGTTGACGGCTATCTCACCGCGGTCATTGTGCCTGCCGAAGAGATGATGCCCCTCGACCCAAAGAACGCTGCGTTCGAAGCGCTGCACAAGGAAGCGCGCGAACGCGCCGCTGAGCTTGGTGAGAAGCGTGGTTTGCCGGAAGAAGTCGTGCATCAAGTGCTCGATTCCGTAGATGACGCCGGTCGCTTCTCCGACCTTGTTGCTGGATATATCGAACTGACGGTTCCAGAAAAGCAGGGGCTCCTCGAAACGCTGTCTGTTGAAGAGCGGTTGCGTCGCGTGCTGGTGCACGTGCAGCGTCAAATCGGTTTGCTCGAAGCGCAAGAGGACATCAAGTCGCAAGTGCAAGAAGAGCTCGGCGAGCGGCAACGCGAGATGTTCTTGCGTGAACAGCTTAAGGCCATCCAAAAAGAACTTGGCGACGACGATCAGTCGAAAGAAGTCGCCGAGTTGCGCGAGAAGCTCACGAAACTTGAGCTGCCGAAAGAAGCGCGCGCTGAAGTGGAGCGTGAAATCGGTCGGCTGGAGCGCGCTGGCCGGGAATCGATGGAAGCGCAGGTGATTCGCACGTATCTCGAGTGGATCGCTGAGCTGCCGTGGAGCAAGCGGTCGGACGATTTGCTTGACCTGACGCGTGCCTCTGAAATTCTCGAGGAAGATCACTACGGTTTAAAGGACGTGAAAGATCGCGTTCTTGAGTTTTTGGCCGTACGTCAATTGCGGGCGGCGCAAGTTGCCGCTGAAGTTGCAACCACGGGCGAATTCTCGGTTGCGCGACTCCACGCTGATGACCCCGACAGCACACCATCAGCGAGTGGTGCGTCCGAAAGTCGAACCATCACTGATACGCGAGAGGCGAAAGCACGGGTGATGGCGCGTGGTCCAATTTTGTTGTTCAACGGACCGCCCGGCGTTGGTAAAACATCCATCGCGAAATCCATCGCACGCGCACTGGGCCGCGAGTATGTGCGCGTTGCCCTCGGTGGCGCGCGCGACGAAGCCGACATTCGTGGACATCGACGCACCTACGTTGGTGCGATGGCCGGTCGTATCCTGCAAGGAATGAAGCACGCCGGTACGAAAAACCCCGTGTTCTTGCTCGACGAAGTGGATAAGCTCGGCACATCGTTTCAGGGCGATCCGTCAAGCGCGCTGCTTGAAGTGCTCGATCCAGCACAGAACGATTCGTTTACTGACCACTATCTCGGCGTGCCGTTTGACTTGAGCGAAGTGTTGTTCATCGCGACGTCAAACTTTATTCAGAACATTCCAGCGCCGCTGCTGGACCGGATGGAAGTCGTT
>JANYFO010000346.1 GCA_025362635.1 Gemmatimonadaceae bacterium
ACTCACTTCTTCTATATCTCAGATGGATACTACAATCGCAACAACTGGGGCGTCACTAATCTTGGCGCTACGGGGTGGCGCGGCAACTATGCTCTTAACATTCAACCTTTCGTCACCCATATTCGAGAGGCAACACCGGGCGAGACGCTTCACTGGGTCAGTCGCATCCCAATCACGCTCCGCCTTAAACCAATCGTCGGAAACGCCAACGAAGTTGTCAGCTTCGGATTTGAGCAAAGCGGTACGGTTCAAGGCAGTTTCATCGGAATTCACTATCGCTGACACCTATTACTTCACAGTCGATGATCTCGCTCGCGGCTTCACACCCATTGTGGGCGCATCGAGAGCGAAAGCATTAGCGCTCGCGTGGTCAGAACTGTACGCCGACTGTATTGTGGACGGTCGGGTCGTGGCGTTCCCCGAAACGTTTGATGTGCCACGACTCGACAAGCGCACGAAAGCCTGCGATGCGAGCGTCGAAATCAAACATGCGGACGAGTTGAGTACGCTACACGGACGTCGGCTTGTGAATTTCTCTCCGGGTACACTCACTTTCTTGGCCGCAGCAAACCCCGACGTGCGCAAACGCTTTGATCGCCTCAAGATTCAATACGGGCATCGTACGATCGATGATCCCGTCAAATGGAAACAGGTGATCGAGTTTCTGAGAAACCCGTAGCATCAACCCCGCCGGCGCACACTGCCGGTGGGGTTTTGCGTGAGGACTATGGCTAAGGTCTGACTTGAACCCGTGCCGGCAAGTAGTACCGCGCGAACATCGCACCAGCGAACATCGACGCCGCGAGCACATACAATCCGATTGTCGCGCTTCCCGTAGCATCGGCAATGGCACCAACAATGTATGGACTCAAGAAACCGCTGAGATTGCCGAGCGAGTTGATGCTGGCAATACCGGCGGCGGCGGACGCTCCACTCAGAAACGCCGTGGGCAACGTCCAGAATAGCGGAAACGTGGTGAGCACACCGGTGGTGCCGAGCGTGAGCGCCAGCATGCCCAGCATCGTGTGCTGTCCGGCCACACCAGCGAGCGCTAAGCCAACGCCACCGCACAGCGCACTGACGACGAGATATCGCCGACGCTCGCCCGTGTGATCGGATCGCCGAGCGACAAGGACCATCGTGATCGCGGCAACGCCGTAGGGCACGGCGCTTAATAGCCCAACGTCGAGCAAACTCTTCACGCCCATGTTCTTAATTATTTGCGGTAGCCAAAAGCCAACACCATACAGTCCCATTGTGAACGTGAAGTACAGCGCGGCAAACGATAGCACGCGGCGATTGCGAAAGGTGTCAGCGATGGAGAGCAACTGCTTTTCATCTGCATCGCGTTCGAGGTTGCGGTGCAACAGCAATTTCTCGGACGCGTTGAGCCATCGTGCATGGTCGATCGAATCATCGAGATAGAAGAAGACTGCGATACCCATGACGACCGATGGGATACCCTCGATGAGGAATAACCACTGCCAACCGGCCCAACCATTGACCCCGGCCATGGCGCGTAAGATAAAACCCGACAGCGGACCACCAATGGCGCCGGAAATGGCCACGGCCGTCATGAACAACGCGATGATCCGCGCGCGCATCGAGCTGGGAAACCATTGGGTGAGATACAGGACGATACCGGGAAAGAAACCCGCTTCAGCAAGCCCAAGTGCGAAGCGAATGCCATAAAACGCTGACGCGCTCGTCACGAACATCGTGAGCGCCGACAACACGCCCCAGCTAATCATGATACGCGCAATCCAGACGCGCGCACCCAGTCGGTGCAAAATCAGATTGCTCGGCACCTCAAACAGAAAGTATCCGATAAAAAAGATACCGGCACCAAGTCCGTAGGCCGTCTCGCTCAACTGCAGGTCCGTCAGCATTTGCAGTTTTGCAAATCCAACGTTGACGCGATCAAGATAGGCGACGACGTAACAACCAAAGAGAAAGGGGAGCAGTCGCCACGTGACGCGACGATAGAGTGCCGCTTCGCTACTTAAGTGCACTGACAAAGTTGATGTAGGCATCGCGTTGCGCGTCAACTGCCGCGGTCGGGCCAAACAGCTGGAAAGTGATCGTTCCTTTCGGGGTTTCCACAATCGCCGCGATCAAGACGGTGTTGAGCAACGCGGCGTCCGGCGCTGATCCCGCACCGATGCCGCGCGCATACATCCCACGGTATTCGGCGATCGTAATCTTGAATGCTGACGGTTGTGGTGTGAGCAGCTTTTGTTCAACAGGCTGGCCATTGGGGTTTGAAAACTGTGCGTGCCAACGCGCCAAATTTGCTTCAACCGACCCACCTTGCCCACCGCCGAAAAAATACGCAATCACCTCGGCGCCCTTCCCCGCGATCGCTGGCGTGGTGAACTCCGCGAGGCGCATGCTGGACGATGGGGCACGCGACGCCCACCCAGTGGGCAGCATGGCGTGATACTCGAGGAGGGCCACCGCCTGGGGTTGAGCACCTGGAAGTCTCGGCGCCGCAATCGACAACGCGAGGCAGGTGACGAAAAAACGATGGCGAGTCATTTGTCGGAGGGAGCACGGGAAGATTTGTACGTACGCAGTTGCAAGGTGCCTACGTACACAGCGCGCGCAAGGGGCGCTAGCTCGTGTGCGCCGTCGCATATTGTCGGCGTCTACTTCTACAAGGCTCTCTCATGCTCCGTCGCTATTCAGTCGTCGTGCTCTGCGGGGGTTTGCTGGCATCATCGCTTCGCGCGCAGTCCGCACCTGCCGCAACAACGTCAGTCCCGCTCATTGGCTTGATCACGAAAACGGCCACCAATCCGTTTTTTGTCAAGATGAAAGAAGGTGCACAACTGGCCGTGACCGCGAACGGCGCAAAGCTTTTGTCTAGCGCTGGAAAAACGGACGGCGACAACGCGGGCCAAGTGACAGCCATGGAGAATATGATCGCGGCGGGTGCGAAGGTCATCCTCATCACCGTGAGCGATGCGAAAGCGATTGTGCCTACAATTAGAAAGGCCCGCGCCAAAGGCGTGTTGGTAATCGCACTCGACAGCCCAACCGATCCACAAGACGCGACCGACGCGCTCTTCGCGACCGACAACTACAAAGCGGGTGAGTTGATCGGGCAATATGCGAAGCATGCGTTGGGTACAAAGTTGCCGCAGATCGCAACGCTTGATCTCTTGCCGGGACATCCGGTGGGTGCACGGCGACACAACGGATTTCTCAAGGGCTTTGGGCTTCTCGCGCCCGACGCCAACAGCAACACGTTGGGCCAACCACCAGCCGTGGTGTGCATGGCCGATAGTTATGGTGATCAGGGCAAGGGCCAGACCGGCATGGAAAACTGCTTACAAAAAAATCCGGGTATCAACGTGGTGTTCACGATAAACGAGCCAACCGCGGCCGGAGCGTACAAGGCGCTCAAAGCCGCAGGCAAGGAAAAAGCGGTCGTCATTGTTTCCGTTGATGGTGGATGTCAGGGCATACGCGACGTTGGCACGGGGGCGATTGCGGCTACAGCACAACAGTATCCGATGTTGATGGCGAAACTTGGCGTTGAGGCGGGCGTCGCGTTTGTGCGCACAGGAAAACGTCCGAGCGGCGACACAGATACCGGGGTGCGACTGATTGCGCGCACCGCGTTACCGGGCGTGAAGAGTGACGATGTAAAGACAGGGTTGGATCTCTGTTTCGGAACGAAATAGTCGAGGGCGACGCGATGTCGTGGCGGGCGCGCGTACCGTCGGTCGCCACACTTGGTCCTGTTGTCGCGCTGCTCGTCGCAGGCGTGTTTTTCGCGTTACAGAGCGACCGCTTTCTGACGACCGACAACGTGGCGTTGGTGCTGCAGCAAGTAATGGTGGTGGGCGTGATAGCGATCGGGC
>JANYFO010000420.1 GCA_025362635.1 Gemmatimonadaceae bacterium
CACAATCACATTGCCGCCGCGACCGCCGTCACCACCATCCGGTCCGCCCATTGGCGTAAAGCGCTCGCGACGAAACGACGTTTGACCGGAGCCTCCGGTACCCGCTTCTACCTTTACGATAACACGATCGACGAACATGGATTTTTTGTTGAACGAGGGAGCAGCCGCAGCTGCGAGAGATCATCGACGGTGATACAGTGCGATCTATTTTCCAATCACGCGTGCCCACAGCCCCTGATATCGGCGACGATCATCGTCGCTGAGCAGATCAGACACGACATCCAGCGTGTGTGTGATTGAGGCTGACGACGCACCCGCGTGAAGCGCACCGTGTAAGTGTGAATGCAATTGTCGATCTTGCCGCGCGGCGGCACACGCGGCAACGACGCACAGTTCGCGCCGAGCGAGATCCAGCTGCGGACGTCCTAACACTTTGCCGTAGCCATCGACGATCATCCACGTATCAAGCGCCGGATGCAACTCTCGGATATTGACCCGCAGCCGTTCGTAAAACGGCCCGTACACCTTCGCACAGGTTGCTTCACCTCGCGTAACAAAAAATGCGTTGTCTTCCGTACCAGTCTCCACGTCGGGTACGGCCGGACGGCCCGATAGACGACGCCACTCACGCGCAGCATTGAGCGCGCGTGGGAAGCCGGCAAAGAGATAGGTCTGCAGGATAAGCTCTTCGACCCACACCGGATTGACGCAGGACAGCGCCACGGCCAGTGCACCGCGAATCTCAGCTTCGCTGCCGACGGTTAACAACGCAGACAAACGCACCAGAGCGATCGTCTCGCTATCTAACTCTCGAATGATGACCATACGCTCAACCGATTGCAGCACCGATTGATCGCGGACCGTGGCATCCGAACGCACCAAGGGATCTGCATTCACGCCGGATGACCAACGAGCGCATCACCAAACTGAATATTTCCAACGACTTCACCTCGCGTATTGCGCACAACGCGAGACGAAAAATCGCGCAACGTTTCAGGAAGCGGATCAGGCAGCGCGCCGAGTTGTGTGAGAATGGCCAGCACGGGGAGATACTGTGCGCGCGGCGCGCCATCTTCAACCTTTATCGCGATGCCAATCCCTTGATCCAGCAACGCCAAAGTATGTACACCTTCCGCACCAATCTTGCACAGCACGCGACCGTTGCATGCATCCATCAATAGCGTATCAAAGCGATCTGTACCAGCAACCAAAAATGGATTGCGCGTCATCGCGTTTACCACAAGAGACGGTGCATCATCACCGCGCGACGCAGCGGACACGAGCCGCGCAAATGCGAGCGCCATCTTCGCGAGTGGAAGTCCGAACACCGGCACGCCACATCCGTCAATCGCGAGCTCCAATGCCGCCGGTTGCATGAGCGCCCACTCCGCAACCGTTGCGCGCGCCGCCACCTGCACCGGATGTTCGGCACGCTCGTATCCTGCGGTTGACCACGACGCATCGACTGCGCGCGCAAGCATCGCCGCGTGTTTCCCCGAGCAATTATTGTGTAGCCGCGAAAGCGGATGCCCAGACTCCCGCAACAATCGAGCACCACGCGCCGTCAGCGGTTCGTGTGCTCCGCACGCGAGATCACCTTCTTCAAGTCCCAATCGCGCCAACATGGAGGCCGCGAGTGCAACATGCTCTGGTTCACCCCCGTGCGATGCACAAGCCAGCGCGAGCTCGTCGAGCCCCCAACCAGTACGCGCCATGCCACCGTCTTGCACAAAGGGCAAGACCTGAAATGGTTTGGCGCAAGACCGCCACCAGCTCACGAGATGCGGATCACGCCATCCGTGCAACAGTGTGCCATCCGCCGACACGACAGCCGCGTGCACGCGATGGCGCGATTCGACTAACGCGCCGCGATTGACGAGGACGTCAAGCGACGGCAACGCGTCAAACGCGAGGTTGACACGCTCGCCGGTCGGGCGGTCGGACGATGCGGTAAAAGCGGAGGACGTAGGCACGCATGAAAGATAACCGCCCGTTATCGTCGGGCGGCAAACATGACGCCGGTCAGCACAAGCGCGCCTCCTACAATCG
>JANYFO010000102.1 GCA_025362635.1 Gemmatimonadaceae bacterium
GACTTCGTTCACGTCGTCCTTGAAGCGGCGGAGCGACGCGATTGCTCCATCGTACACCTCCACACCGTCACGAATGACGCGAATGCGACCCTTCCGGTTAATGACGCCACTACGTACTGAGCAGCCGGCGATGACACCGACGCGTGCCACCTTAAAGGTCTCACGCACGGCGGCTTCGCCGTACACCACTTCGCGTTCTTCGGGGCGCAACATGCCTTCGAGCGCTGCCTTCACATCGGCAACGGCTTCGTAGATGATGCGGTACAGCTTTATTTCGACGCCTTCGCGCTCGGCCGCCGCACGTGCGTTGTTGTCCGGGCGAACATGGAAGCCAATGATGATGGCGCCCGATGCTTTCGCGAGCAAAATGTCCGTTTCGGCGATCGCACCGACACCACGGTGCAAGATTTCGACCGAGACTTCGGGGTTAGAGAGCTGTCCGAGTGCGTCGGCCAGCGCTTCCGCTGGACCACCTTGGTCGGCTTTGATAACCAACCGCAACTGACGGCGCTGACCGGCTGACGCTTGCGACATGAAGTCTTCCAGCGACACAACACCACGCGTCGTGCGGCGACTTTTAGCTTCACGATCAAGCCGTTCACGACGTTGCGCGATTTCGCGTGCGGCGGTGGCGTCTTCGACGACGAGCATCTGATCGCCCGCCATCGGTACACCGGTGAGGCCAAGGATTTGTACTGGAATTGCTGGCCCCGCCGACTTCACCGGCTTACCGCGTTCGTCAAGCAACGCGCGAACGCGACCGGAGTAGATACCGCAGATGTAATCATCGCCGACTTTGAGCGTGCCGTTTTGCACGAGCACCGTCGCAACCGGCCCCTTCCCTTGATCGAGCTGTGCTTCGATAACCGAACCCACCGCACGTCGTGATGGATTGGCTTTCAGTTCGAGAATGTCTGCCTGCAGCAAAATTTGGTCGAGCAATTCTGCGATGCCCGTTCCCTTCTTGGCCGAAATTTCCGACATCAGGGTGGTACCACCAAATTCTTCAAGCACGACTTCGTGCTGCAGCAGATCCTGCTTCACCTTGGCGATGTTTGCCGTTGGCAAATCAACTTTATTGATCGCGACAATCATCGGCACGCCAGCACTTTTCGCGTGCGAAATGGCTTCAACGGTTTGCGGCATCACTTGGTCATCTGCCGCTATGACTAAGACAACGATATCCGTGACCTGCGCGCCGCGCGCACGCATAGCCGTAAACGCTTCGTGACCTGGCGTGTCAAGGAACGTGATCGACTTGCCGTCAGCGACCTGTACGTGATACGCACCGATGTGCTGCGTGATACCACCGGCTTCGCCGGCAACCACATTCGCCTTTCGGATATAGTCCAGCAACGACGTCTTACCATGATCGACGTGACCCATGATTGTCACGACGGGGGGACGCGGCCGCAAATCTTCGGGCGCATCGACTTCTGTTGTCTCGCTCGTCAGATCCGCTGCGTAGTCGGACTCCTTCACCGCTTGGAATCCAAACTCGCCAGCGATCAATTCGATCTGATCGAAATCGAGTCGCTGATTGATCGTGACCATCAGCCCGAGCGTCTTAAATGCGAAGCCGACGATTTGCGTTGCCGAGACGCCGAGAATTTGCGCGAGTTCGGAGACGGTGATGAATTCGTTGACGCGTACGGTTTTCCGCTCCCGCTCCGCCGCCGCCACGCGCTGTTCCTCGGCCTCGGCGCGCATTTCCGCACCAAAGCGTCGACCACCACCACGACGAGACGGTGCACCTCGCATGGCCGTCATCGTCTTCGAGATGTTTGCCGTTACGGCCTCTTGATCCACTGCTCCGCGCTTACCCTTCTTTCCGCGACGGGGGCTTTGCGCCCCAGCCGGCATACCGCCAGTGGCGGAGGCACCCTGCGGCGACGGCGCGCTCTGTCCCGTACCCTGCCCTTGTACAGGCGGGCGACGATCATCGCGGCGTTGTCCTTGACCGAGTCCACCGCCTGGAGCCGCAGAGGCGATTGGTCGTGCGGAACCGAAATTTGGAGTTCCACCACCTTGTCGCGGACGAGGCGCGCCTGGCACAACTGGACGCGGACGCGGACGATCGGGCGACAATGTGACGACGGTCGGCCCGACCGCGGCCGTAGGCGCGGGTGTTGGTACTAGCGTTGCTGGTGCTGTTGCTGTTGGCGGCGCAAGCACGACGGGCGCCGATGCTACGACGAGCGGAGCAACAGCAGCAGCGACCGCTTGGGGCGCGGCTGGTTCCGTGACCGACGGTACGTCGTGTACTGGCGGCACCGACACGACGCTTGTCGCGATGGGCGCGGTTGCCGCCGCTGGAGGAGCGACGGGCGCTGCGATCTCTCGACGCACGCTCGACGCACGTTCCGCCTCACGCGGCACGTGCGGGCGTGGTTCCATTCGCACAGGTGCAGCGACAGCGCTGACGACAGGCGCAGCAATTTCAACGGCCGCAGCTGGTATCACGGTCAATGCCGGCTCTACGGCTTCGACTTCGCGGGCGACGATTATAGGCGCGTGCGTCTCAGGCTCGACGACGTCGGCAGAGGCGATCGCGGAGGCGACGAACTCTGGTGGCGTTTCGATATGCTCAGATTCGGCGGCGGTGACGTCGTCGATTGCTAAATCGCTTTCGGTTTTGCGTCGACGTCGCACGACGGAGCCAGCGACCTCCGGCTCAGCCACCGGCGGCGCCACCTCGGGCGCAGCCGTGCCGGTCCGGCGGCGGCGCGGCGCGATCGGCGCCGGCAGCGCTTTTTCGGCACGCACGCGTTTTTCACGCTCCCAACGGGCGCGAATACGAGAGACCTGATCGTCTGTGAGCAGCGACAGATGGCTGCGCACAGGGACGTCCATTTGACGAAGCAGTGCGATCACCTCGTCTGCCGAGATGCCGAACTCACCTGCCAAGTCATGCACACGAAGCTTGCTCAACCCATCCTCCTACCGCGAAACGCGCGTCGCGTCGCTCGCCGGGGCTGCCCCGGCTACGGCGCCACGGATACCGCGCGCCAGCGCCTGATCTAGGATTCCGACCGCTGCCGTCGTATCACGTCCGACGGCACCGCCCAGCTCGGCCGAACTTGGCCACTCTATCACCTGTACGTGTCGCGCCCGAAGTACCGGCACAACCTTGTCCAACGAGTGTCGCGAAACGTCAGTCG
>JANYFO010000434.1 GCA_025362635.1 Gemmatimonadaceae bacterium
AGCACGCCGACGCCCACGGTGCCCAGCACATTGCCGTCCGGTACGATGGCGTTATCGAAGTGCAATGCCGTCGTACTTGACGCACGAATGCCAAGCTTCTCCTCTTTGCGTCCTACACTAAACCCTGGCGTGCCGCGTTCCACAATGAACGCCGTGATGCCTTTGTAACCCGCGCTCGGATCAGCGTTTGCGAACACCACAAAAATATCGGCTTCGGCGCCGTTCGTGATCCACGCCTTGGCGCCGTTGAGGGACCAGCCACCGTCCACTTTGTCCGCGCGCGTCGTTAACCCAAAGGCGTCGGAGCCGGAGCCAGGTTCGGATAACGCATAAGCGCCAATTGTGCCGCTCGTCAGGCGAGTCAGAAATTGCTGCTTTTGCGCGTCAGTCGCATACCGATTGAGCGGATAGTTCACGAGTGTGTTTTGCACGTCCACTTGAATTGCGGCCGCGGCGTCAATCTTGCTCAGCTCTTCGACAGCAATCGTCACCATCATCAATGTGCCGTCTGCGCCACCATAGGCCTCGGGCACTTCGATACCCATCAGTCCGAGCTCGACGAATTTTTCCGTTAGCGCTCGGTCAAGTTTTCCGTCCGCTTCCATCGCGCGCACACGCGGCAACACCTCCGTGGTCGCGAGATCGGCAATGGCGGCGCGAAACAGCTCCTCTTCTTCAGAGAGGACAGTGAGTGGCAGGCGAGCGGTATCCGACGTGCTGGTCATGGCGTGCAGCGAATGGAGGAGAGCAAAAACTGGATGGCAACTAGTTCTTCCAATCTTCGATAAGGACCGCCTGCAAACCAGCGCCGAACATCGCTTGAGCCCACTTAGAGTTATAGATGAGTTCGGCATGCGACTTGCTTCACGTGGTGAGTGTACCAGTTTGTACTCCCCCTGTGACGGTCATCGCGATGCCCCGAATTGCTTCACCTACAGCGACTTACGAAGCCATAGCCCGAACGGGCCGTGCGGCGCGTGCCGTATTGGTGATGGCATGCGGTGCGGGAGTGCTGCAAGGATGCAACGGTTCTGACGCCATCGCACCAGCGGCTCCGGCAATGGCAAGCGCATCCGCATCAATCCGCTTCCCCAACAGTTCCGTACGCATTGTGTTGCTCGGCGACACGGTCCGTGTATCGCCGGTGATCACGGATCGTTCGGGCCAAGTATTGACGAGTGGCGCCGAGTTCAGTGTCGAATCCGGCCCGGATGTGGTGAGCGTCGTTGGCGGCACGGTCATCGCCCGGATGCGTGGTGAAGCTGTCGTGAAGGCTACTTACGACAAAGCCGTTGCTCGAATTACGGTGATTGTTGATCCTGCGGCTCCCGTGATGATGCGTGTTGCAACAGACACCATCGTGCCCGGTATGGTTTTTGGCATTGACGGACAGAACTTTGCTTTGCGCGCCGATCTTGTTGACGTCACAGTGGCAGGTGTGAAGGCGACCGTACTACGCGCAACATCCACGCATATCGATGCGATGCTGCCTGTCGGTGTGATGTCCTGCCAAAGCACCAGTATGCAAAGCGTTGTCGTGACTGTTGCGACGGCCGCATCGCAAAAAACCGTTGCCGTGCGCACAGCGCAGCGTATCGCACTCGCACGTGGTGAATCGGCGAGCATGTTGGACGCTGATCAAGGGCGTTGTACTGAACTTGTAGCGCCCGTCGGCAACACGCATGCGAAGTATGTCGTCGCGGTGGTGAACACCAGCGTCAGTGCAGCGGCCATGGCGGGCTTTGAACTTCGTGGTAGTGGTGCTGGTGCGATGGCCGGCCGCATTGCCGTGTCAAATACATTGACTACGCCGTCTTCGTTGCTCAACCCATCGTTACTTGGCGCGGCGAACGCCAGTGCTGCGCTCAATCGCGTGTCGATGCCGCGCGAGTCCACGCAAGAACAGTTGTCCGAGGTGCAGCACTCGGCGTTTTTAGGTGTGCAGCGTGAGTTGACGACCCGAGTTGGTTCACCCTCGCCAACGTGGCGCGCGCTTGAGAGCATGCGTGTGGCGCGCGGTGTTGCAGCGTCTCGCGCTCCGTCAAACGTGGGCGATACGGTGTCGGTGAAAGCGCTCTTTAACAGTTGCAGCACGGGACGCGATATCAAAGCACGCGTCGTCTATGTCGGTACGAAAGCGTTGGTGCTTGAGGACCTCACGTCACCGCGCGCGGGACAGCTCGATGCGCAGTATCGGCAAATTGGCGACGAGTTCGATCGCGTGCAGTATCCACTGTTGCAGAGTCGCATCGGCGATCCATTAGCCATGGACGCGCAGATGGGTGGCGACGGTCGCGTGACCATGTTGTTCACGCGGTTTGTGAATGATTCGCTGCCGGGTATCGCCGGCTACGTCACGAGTTGCAATTTTTATTCGAAGGGCACGTTTGCTGGCAGCAACGAAGACGAAATCTTTTATGCGCGCTTGGCGACGGCCGCTGAGTCGCCGACGGATTGGCGTCGGTCGATGCGTAGCACGGTGATGCACGAGTCGAAGCATCTGGCCGCATATGCGGAGCGCTTCGCACATAACACGCCGCTCGAAGAGCCGTGGCTGGAAGAGTCGACCGCGCGTATTGCTGAAGAGTTGTACTCACGCACGTTCAGCAACGGTGGCACGTGGAAGGGCAACACGGGTTTTGCGACGACAGTGCGTTGCGAGGTGTATCAATGCGATGATCGCCCGCTCATGATGTGGAAGCATTTCTCGGTGCTGCAACAGTACATGCGCGGTGTGGACACGCTTACGCCGATCGGTGCTGCTGCCAATGGTGACTTCACGTACTACGCGAGCGGTTGGAGCTTGGTGCGTTGGGCGGTGGATCAGTATGCGAACGACGAAGGTGCATGGCTTAAGGCATTAGTACGCGGTAGTGCGTCAACTGGCCTCGCAAATCTTGCGCAGCAAACCGGTCGGCCGGCGGGCGAGATGTTGGCCGACTGGGCGCTTGGAAACGTCAACTGACGGCGTGTGGGCGTAAATCCCGGCAAGCCATTGACGGCGTTCGCGAGCGCCCAATCGGCCAACATCTCGCTCACCGGTCGACCCGTTTGCTGCGCAAGACTTGCGAGGCCAGTTGACGCACTACCGCGTACTAATGCCTTAAGCCATGCACCTTCGTCGTTCGCATAC
>JANYFO010000436.1 GCA_025362635.1 Gemmatimonadaceae bacterium
TGTGCGCATCAACGGCTGATCGTGCCCCACACGCCAATCTTGGCGGCGGCGTCAGTGCTGCTCAGGAGCTGATTCTTCGGCAGTTCGATTACGATCGAGAGCGCGTTAAACGGCTTCAAGAAGTCGATGCCCGGATTGCGAAACGCCATCGCAGTTGGTGTCGACGGCGTAGACAGCGGACCGGTGGACGGACGACGATCTGGCAAAATGTTGAAGAACTGCTCGAGGTCGATCACGAACGGATCAGCCTTCAATCCCGTGAACGTTTGCGTGCCCGTAGCCGAACCAGCGATGCTACCGACGTTGCCAGTCACAACATTTCCGCTGGAAATCAACGTGGCCTTTGTGCCCGTCATCATCGGAGCAACGGGGCCGCGAATCGTGTACTTCTGGTTCGCGCCGGTGCCTTCGTCGAACGTAATTTGAAACACAAGATCTTCGACAGCGTCGCCAGTGTTATCAATTTTTATTTGATACAAAAGGTTTGGATCGAATGATGCGGTTTGACCAGCGATCGGACTCGACGTCGTCATGATTAACGCCATGCGATCGGCAGATGAACCTGGAAACGCATAGACGTCGTTGATATCCATGCGCGGGTTGAGTTCAGTTTCGGGTGTGTCTTGATGGTCCGACGCGAGTACACGCTGCGTCACCACGATCGTGGCGACAGCAGCCACCGCGAGCGCACCAACGCGCAGCGAACGACGAGTAATTGAAGGAAGCGGCATGCAGAAACTCCGATGAGAATAGTTAAGAAACGATGCTTCACACGGTCTACGACGCTGCGTACAGGTTGGATCTTTCCGTGTGCAAGCTCGAGAACGCAAGAACGCGGCCCGTCGGAAAGTTCCGACGGGCCGCGTTCTATCGAGCCACAAACAGAAGAAATACTTCAGCTCGGCATCAACACCTTGTCAACGACCAGAATCACACCGTTCGACTGATAGACGTCGTACACCGAAATGTTTGCAACGCCGCCTTTCGCATCCTTCACCTGAATGTTGCGCGCTCCATTCATCATCACCGTAAGCACACCACCCTGTGCCGTCTTCAACTTTGCCGTGCCGCCACCCTTCTTGATCGACGACATCAACGCCTTGGCATCATAACGACCCGGTACAACATGGTACGTAAGGACCGACGTCAACATTCCCTTGTTTTCCGCCTTCAACAACGTCTCCACAGTGCCGTCGGGAAGTAACTTAAAAGCACCGTTTGTCGGCGCGAACACCGTAAACGGACCTTTGCCCTTAAGCGTTTCGACGAGTCCCGCGGCTTTCACTGCCGCAACGAGCGTGGTGTGATCCGCTGAATTTACCGCGTTGTCAACAATGTCCTTGTTGACCACCATGGCGTGACCGCCAACCATCGGGTTCTGCATAGCCTGCGCGTGCGCCGCGGTCGAAACACTGACCGCAATGATCGTCGCGGCAAAGACAGTATAGAAAGAGCGCTTCATAAAGCCCCAGAAAAGTGAGAGTGATGTGCCGCACCTGCATCGACACCACTGCTACGCCATCCGGCGCGCGCTGGATCTGTCTTACTTGATAACCGAAATAGTTGTCGTCACCTTTGCCGTCACGAGCAGCGGCGCCGGAGCACCCGTCAAGATGAGCTTGCGATCGTTCTGCTCGGACCGCGTGCCACCTAAAAACGCGCCGGAAGTCGACAGATACCACGCCCCATTCCCGCTGGAGCCACCTTCCACATTTGCCTTGTTTGGACCAACCATTTGCGAACCGGTTGACGTCGTCGTAAATGAAAAATCAATACGATTGGACGGTGCGCCATCATACAGTTGAGCGCCGCGCGCCGTATACGACGTACTGCGCTTGATGACGAGCTCACCGTTCGAAACTACCTGCGGTTTCTCACTTGTAATTGTCCATGTGTCCCCGCTCTTATACCCGGCTTTCACGCGCGGGAAAAACTCATCAAATGTACTGCCCAACAGCGCGCCCAATGTCCCAACACCGCTTGGCATCGTGAAATTGCTTACTGTACCATCGCTTGCGAGAAATCCGGTAAATTTTGCCCCGCGCGCACTGTCAATCGACGCGCTACCAATAGAGGCACGCGTCTCCGCGTCCGTACTCACCGAATCGATCACAGTGCGCATAATTTTGCCGCCCGCAGAATCGGTGAGCGTGACGCTCAACCACCCCACGCGCTGCAGTGTCGACGATTGTTTCGCTCCACCAAGACCCGTCGCGTCGATCGCTTGTTCGGTTTTCGATTCATAGCGATAACGCGTGGTAATCGATGCACGCTGCGCGACGAGCGGCGCGCTTACGCAAACGAAGATCGTGGGGATGATGGCGAACATCACAGGACGAAATAGAGGCATGCTTGGACCGAGTCGATGAGGGCAAATGGACTGCTGGATTGTAACGACTTGTGCATCCGGCGAGCAGCAAGTCGATTTTCGATGAGCGCTGCGTCGTACTCATACACGGGCGATCCAGCCCCAACTGCCAGAAGACTGCCTTGCAGTACGCGATCTTGATTTGTGAAACCAAGCAACACGTAAAGTTGCACTCGACGGGAATAGGGAATAGGGAATGAGCTACCGGGCATGTACTCTTCCCTGTTCCCTACTCCCTACTCCCTACTCCGTAGTCCCTATCATCACACAACACGATCGCGACCGCGCTATCGCGCGCTTGTCCGATGCGTTCGCGCAAGATGCGCTTTCGGTCGACGAGTTTGATCGTCGGCTCGACGCGGTGTACGCTGCGTCGGCGAGCACCGATGTCGCTGCGCTATTGGCCGACCTTCCGGTTGCGGTCACCGCGATCGCCGATCTGCCAAGCGCCATCACTGCGCATCGCGTCACGTCAGTGCTTGGGAATATCGAACGCAAAGGCGTGCGCGACGTGCCGTCGCGGCTTGAGGTACGCGCCGTCGCGGCGAACATCGAATTGGATTTGCGCACAGCACACTTTGGCGCTGGTGTCACCGAAATTTTTGTGAGAGCCGTCGCGGCCAACGTCGAGCTTCGATTGCCGTATGGTGCGCGTGTTGAGAATCACGCCAGTAGCATTTTTTCATCGATCGAATGTCGCGATATCGACGACCGCGGCACCGTGATACGCGACGCGCCAACCATTCGTGTCACCGGATGGGCCGTCGCCAGTAACATTGCACTGAAAGCGGCCAACGTGCCAAGCATACCGCTGGTGGAACCGTCGGTGCTGCCTCACGCCAATCACGACGTGCCCGAGAATCCAATGCCTCCGTACCGACCATGAGTAGTCGCACTATTCGCGCCGCAGTGATGCGCGCGCCGCATGCACCTCTCAGCATCGAAGAGTTACCGTGGCCTGTACTGACACCCGGCAGCGCGATGTTGCGCACGATGTATTCCGAGGTGTGCGGTACTGATGTGCATCTGCATCATGGCCGACTGTCTGGCGTACCATATCCTATCGTGCCGGGGCACGTGTCCGTTGGGCATCTCGACGAAATCCACGGCACCATCAACGATCTCGACGGGGTGCCGTTTCGCGAAGGCGACCTGGTCACGTTTCTCGACGTGCACGAAACGTGCGGTGCGTGCTACGAGTGTCTTGTCACCAAGCAGACCACGCGCTGCCCGCATCGCAAAGTGTACGGTATTACCTACGGCGTGAACGACGGGCCACTCGGTGGCTGGGCAAGTCACATCTGGATGAAGCCTGGCGTGAAGTTGCTCCGCATACCAGACGGAATGGACCCGTCTAAATTCATTGCCGGCGGCTGCGGGTTAGTGACGGCGTTGCATGCGGTTGAACGCGGCGCCATCAAACTTGGTGCGAGTGTCGCGGTGTTGGGTGTTGGTCCCGTTGGCCAAGCGGCGATTGCACTTGCGGCGTTGTCCGGTGCGCATCCGGTCATTGCCGTTGGTGCACCGCAGCCGCGGCTCGACTTTGCGTTGCGCATGGGTGCGACACACACTGTGTCGCTCGACATGCCGCCCGCCGAACGCGCAGAGGCCGTGCGCGCGGCCAATGGCGGTCGCGGCGTGGACGTCGTCATTGAAGCGGCGGGCGATCCACGCGCAGTGGCCGACGCGCTAGAAATGGTGCGCGATGGCGGTGTGGTCGTGGTGGCCGGTCAATACACCGATGCGGGCGACCTCACACTCAACCCCCATCGACACATCAATCGCAAACATGTTGAGATTCGCGGCTGTTGGGGATGCGACTATTCACATTTTTATCGCGCGTTGCAAGTGCTCGCACACCAAGGCGCATCGCTACCGTGGATTGATGCGGTCTCTGCACGTTACGCACTCGATGACGCAAATGCGGCACTCGCGGCCGTCGCCAATCGCGACGTCATCAAAGCGTTAATCGTGCCGAACTAACGCCAATCGCAGTTGGGCGAGCTTGCGTAGATGGACGACCAAGAGCGTCACAATTGCGACGTTCGCAACGAATGCGGCAACGCGCAGCGGTGACAGATGATTTACAACCTCGTAAATTTCCAGCGGAATCGGCAGTGCCGTGGCAACCACCGTTAACCACTCTGCCCACGTTTTTCGGCGCCATAGGCCGACGCCTTCAAGCAGAAAAAGCGCAGCGTACACCAACGCGCCAAAGCCAAGCGCCACGACTTGTTGCGTACCAAGTCCCGTGGCCCATCCGATAAACTGCTGCACGAGATTTTGCTCGCTGTCGATCGGTAGCGTATCCATCCAATCCTGCACCATTGTTGCGATTTCCGGACGCAAAAGCTGAACGGCAGCAAGCGCCACCAACAACAGCGTCAGCGCCTGCGTAAACTTGAATAGTGCGATAAGGCGAAGCACCAGCGAGATATCTCCAACAAGGGGAAGCGCGTCCATCGACACCGCGCACGCTGAATGCTACCGTTCGCGCGGCCTCTGTGGCAGTTCCCCTCCCTCCCGGTGCAATGCCGTCTTCCGCGACCGTTACTAGCACGATCAGCACCTCGCATCGACTCCGTTCCATTTTCGGCGGATCCGTTGGCAATCTGGTTGAGTGGTATGACTGGTACGTCTACTCGGCGTTCTCGCTGTATTTCGCGAAAGCGTTTTTCCCCCCAGCAAGTCAAACCGCGCAACTGCTGAATGCAGCGGCGGTGTTTGCTGTCGGTTTTTTAATGCGTCCAGTTGGCGGATGGTTGCTTGGGCGATACGCCGATCGGAAGGGACGTCGCGCCGCGCTCACGACGTCCGTGCTGCTCATGTGTGGCGGTTCACTCCTGATTGCCATTACACCCAGCTACGCAACGATCGGCGTTGCCGCGCCTACGCTGTTAGTGATTGCGCGCCTTATGCAAGGGCTCAGCGTTGGTGGCGAATATGGAGCCAGTGCGACGTATCTCAGCGAGATGGCGGGGCAACGTCGACGCGGCTTTTGGTCCAGCTTTCAGTACGTCACGCTCATCATGGGACAATTGCTCGCGTTGGGCGTGCTCCTCGTGCTGCAACGCTCACTCACTGCACCACAACTTGACGCGTGGGGATGGCGCATCCCGTTTGTGATTGGGGCGATGTGTGCAGTTGTGGCGGTGTGGCTACGACGTGGACTTGAAGAAACGGCAGCGTTCAAGAATGCGACGGCCACCCCGCACAAAAGTGCAGGATCCACCATTAAAGCACTGCTGCAACATCCGCGCGCGATTGCGACCGTTATTGGACTCACGGCGGGCGGCACCGTCGCGTTCTACACGTTCACCACGTACGCGCAAAAGTTTTTGGTCAATACCGCGGGGTTCAGTAAGTCAGACGCCACACTCATTTCCGCCGCATCACTCGCCGTGTTTATGTGCGTACAACCACTGGTTGGCGCACTGTCAGACATCGTGGGTCGGCGACCGGTGCTCACGACATTCGGCGTGCTTGGCACGATTGGCACGGTGCCGATGCTGGTCACGCTGGGCTCCACGACCAGCGCGATGAGTGCGTTCCTGCTGCTCACGCTCGCGTTGCTTGTCATAAGCGGTTACACCGCCATCAACGCCGTCGTGAAGGCCGAACTTTTCCCCACCAGCATTCGCGCGCTCGGCGTCGGTTTCCCGTATGCGATCGCCGTGTCCGTGTTTGGCGGGACGGCCGAGTATCTCGCCCTGTGGTTTAAGAACATGGGGCATGAGCGTTGGTTTTACTGGTACGTCACCGCGTGTATTGTCGGCTCGCTCGTGGTGTATGTCACCATGCCTGAAACGCAGCGGACCGTGAACATGGCAGACAGCGAGTGATGCCAGGAGTCACTTGCATTCCGTGAAATTAAATGCACATTGGCTGAGCACATCGGTTGATCGAGGTAGCGCATTTCGAGCATCTGCTTTGGAGAAGGTCAATGAAATACATCGCCAAGCGTGTTGTCGGGGCGGCTCACTTTGGCCGGTGCGTCTGGCCACAAATGATGTGGGTGGTGATGTGCGCGTCGCTCGTCGCGGGACGTGCGCACGCACGTCAGGCCCCAGCAACTGTTCCTCTACGCATCGGCGGCGGGGCCGACGACGCGGTGCAGTTGGAGCGGGCCGTTGCGATTCGGTTCGTAACACCGACGCGTATCGTCATTGTTGAGCAGCATTCTGCGCCGTTTATTCGACTGCTGACACGCGACGGTAAGCTCGTGCAGACGCTTGGACGAATGGGCGCTGGTCCGGCTGAGTTTCGGTATGTATCTGCAGTTGCGATTGATTCTGCCGGTCGCGTGGCTGTTTTCGACCCGGCTCTCCGCCGTGTCACCTACTTTCAACTGAAAGACACGCTCGCGTTCGCCGAGTCGAAGGCGACACCGTTTCAGGTGACCGCCGCGTGTTATCTCGGCACACAGTTATGGGCGCATGGTGACGCGACCAATGACGGCGTGATGCATCGCTTAAGCGAACGTGGCGCGACGCTCACCGTAGAGCAAAGCGCTGGTACGATAAAAATCGGACATCCGTTGGACGGTATGCGTTTGTTTCGTCACCCCGTTGTTAGCGGCCCCATTGCCTGCAATGCCGTCACTGGCGAAGTGCTTGCGGCAACCGAGGGATTGGGGTTGGTGCAAGTTGTCACTGCTCTTACTGGCGCATCGCGCATTGAACACATCATTGGATTTGAACCGCTGCTTTATGAATTGGCAGAACGTGGCGGTTTGGTGACGAAGAAAAACCAGAAATTCGTCAACGACCAAGTCGTGTCACTTATCGCGACCGCACGTTCGACACGCGTGATCATCGGGCAGGTTGGTCAGGGCAGCAAAGGCAATGGAGACTACAGTTGGACGTGGGAGAGCGAGTTGGGTAAGGCGAGCGCTGGTCCGGTATTACGACAGACTACCGCAGAAACTGATCGACGGGGAGCGTTCGCGTTGTGCTACTCGGAACGGGACTACCCATCTGTAGTGGTGGTGCGAGCAACGCGATGCCCATGAGTGGTGACGTTTGATTGGCGATCTGGCGCATCGCATCCGTGAGTAATGCGATGCGTGCGCTAAAGGTGTCTCACCTCATTGCTAGGAAAGTTCTCGCTCAATGATGTCCGTAATTAACAGCGCATCCTGCAGCTCACCTCTGATCGCTGATACCTCTTCGCGCAGCGATGCGCGTTCACAATTTTCTGTTGCTAGAATCTCCAGCGCAACGAGCTCCTCGTCTGTGCTGGCCCAGATGCTTTGTGAATCCGTGAAGAGGCGACTTGTACTCACCTCGCTCATTTGAGCTTTCGTAGCTATCGCCTGTATAAAGTGCGACGCGTTCGGCGACGCGCGTAACAGTCGCACGGCGTTCGCAACAATCGTGCGTGTCGCCGCACGCCGAAAAAGTGGAATGACTCTCGCAAGTACCGCCAACGCATCTGCCTCGTGCAGGAGTCGATCTCCGGTAGGGGTCCCGACGCGCAGGACCCATGACGACCCATGCCGCCGTAGCGCGATGCGTGCTGCGTCCGCACGCGTGAAAACCAACCGCTCACCGTGAGTGAGCTCGACCGATACACGTCGCCGCCGCTGCAGTTGACTTAGCAAAAACAACCCGGCGAACGACATTACTGCGCCAATAGTTGGACCGCCTTCTGGTCCAACCGCCTTGATACTTGCAATGGTGATGCCTGCGACGGCCACTACAATACCGGTCACAAGCATATTGCGACCTCGCATGCGTCGCCGCGCGCGATCCGCATGGCGAGACACTATATAGATCAAGCGCCGGTTGAACGTCGACACACGTCATACGAAACCGACCGAGTACAACTTGTCCGAGATCGTCGCTCACCAGCTTTCCGTGGGCCGCGGTGAAGTATTGCGAGCATTCTCGCAGTACTTCATCCACACGTTCCGGATCGACCAGAGTCCATCGCTTACACACCGTGCACGCAAGCCAGACCCGACCACGCACTTGCTGAAGATTACATGCGATCCGAAACGCATGGTCTGCAGCACGCTGTTGTTCCCGAAGGAACCATCACAGAATGCGCATGTTAAGTGAGGAACGCCGCGGGTTCTCGCCATAGATTTGGCTCCAAGTTATTGATGCAAGCCAGCCACGCATTTGTGTTACTGACAAACTCCGCTTCCGCACTCGCGTAGACCCCAACAACAGCGAGTTTCTCCTGCAGCAGGGTTCCACGCGATGCTAATGTTGCGATGAGACTGAGAACATTTGCCCCTACCGACGTCGACGCTTTGACTCCGGCTCCCGTCATAGCAATG
>JANYFO010000458.1 GCA_025362635.1 Gemmatimonadaceae bacterium
CCTCACGCAGCGGCATGCCCGGACCAAGCAGATGTCGCTGCCCGATATATTCGTCCCATGTTCGCGGACGCAATCTGGCCGCAAGCGGTGCTGGCACTTTCGTCGAAAAGAGTGACGGACCCGCCGTTGGCCGGACGTTGCCTCGACTCACGGCAGGGCATCCTCGAGCAACGAAACGCGACGCAGATTTAGGCGCGTGACGACGGTGGTCAGTATCTCAGTTAACTCCCCAACTTCACGCAACGTTTGGCGACGCGGCGTCCAACCGGCGAGCCGCGGCTCTTGGCGCTGTGCAAGTCCTAGCGTCACCAATAGTTCCGCCCAGCGCTCACTTCGCGCATAGATCACAATGCCAAGCTCCGGGGTCAGGGAGAGTTGATCCGCTTCTGTATATGCCGTCACTTCGACGCCTCCGTGTGCCGCGAGTAACCATCGCGCGCGCTCCAACGCGGCGACCACATCGGTTGTCGCGACGGTGTCACCGCGCCACGCCGCATTGTTGCGAAAGCTCACAATTGCCAGATCGACCAATGGGGACACATGCAACGCGAGTTCGAAATACAACTTGACGAGCCGTTCGGCGCTTCCTCCAATAGTGGTCACGTAAACGGATTCGGCGATCGACGAAGTGAACCACTCTACGTCGCGTCGACATTGCGCGGTCTCATCAACACCTTCGCTCAGCAAATCCATGTCAACTTCGATCGACCGCCGATGGGGTCGCGGCAAATTCCTGCGCGAGCCGCAATAACTCAGCGCGCGTATTCAGCGGCGGCGACACCAAGACGTGCTGGAGCAGCAGCGCAAGGACGCGACCTAACTGCGGCCCTGGCGCGATGCCCGCCGCACGCAGGTCGTCGCCGTCGACGGCGAGGTCGGCGATCTCAATGGCATCGTGAAACGCCGCGCGATGCAACCGCCGATAGAGCGCTCGTGTGTCGTGCGCGGGAGGCGCGGGAGACGCACCTGGCAGTTGCTCACTGCGCATTCGCGCGCTGCTCCAACGCGCGTGCGCCATGCGCGCAAAAGAGGCTACCCGCAGCCGACCAATGCGCGCCGCCACCGTGCGCAACGCCGCATCAGTCACGTGCCGGTCGCGAATCATGTTCTCCACGTCACCGTGCAATGTGTCCCACCGGTCCACCAGCGCAGACAGCCACGATATCTCGGCATTTGAAAAACGTAGCGCGCGCAACGCCTTCGCGGTTCCAACGCCATCGAGCTCGCTAAACAACATCGCCAGCCGCAGCGAACCTCGCTGCGCCGCTTTTGCTCCGTGCGGTGGCAAAATCATATCGACCGCCCGCAAAGTTTCATCGCTCACCGTGGCGAGTGCTGGCACAAGCGCGGCAAATGCGCCGGAATTTCGCCACAGTGCAAACGCCCGCGATGGACATGTTACCTGCGCCATGGTTTTCTGCAGCTCCTGCTTCACGCGCTCCGCCGACAACCGTCCGAGATGTGGGGCACTCTCTTCAATCGCACGCCACGTATCAGGTTCGATCTCAAACGCAAAACGCGCCGCGAAGCGAATAGCCCGCAACGCACGCAATCGATCTTCGCGCATGCGCGCACGGGCGTCGCCGACGGCCCGCACCACCCGTCGGTCAAGATCCCTTCGACCGTCAAACGGATCATGCAATCGATGCTCTAATGGATGAAACGCAATCGCGTTCATCGTGAGATCGCGACGCGCCAAATCGTCGTTCAGCGACGCGCCAAACTCCACCACCGCATGGCGGCCGTCTGTGTCCACGTCGCGCCGAAAGGTGGTCACCTCATGCATGATCCCACGGCGATCCAACACACCAATCGTTCCAAATTCAATGCCGACCGGAATGGTGCGTCGAAAAAGTCGCTGTACTTGTTGCGGCGTCGCGGCGGTTGCGAGATCCCAGTCCAAACTCTGGTGACCCAAGAGCGCATCACGCACGGCGCCTCCAACGCACCACGTTGAGAAACCCGCCTGTTCGAGCGTACGCGCAATATCGACCACCCCATCCGGCGGGCGTAGCGCAAATGACAAGTCGTTCGACGTCACCCGCAGAGCACGCTGCCACCATTCACGTTCAACACCTCGCCGGTCACGTGACGCGCGAGACTGCTCGCCAAAAACAGAATTGGTCCCGCAATATCTTCGGCCGACGCCACACGTTGCAGCGGAATGAGTGCCTCGATGCGCGCCTTGCCACCATCGGCAAATGGACGCGCTACGGCCTCGGTATCTACCCAGCCTGGGGCCACGCAGTTCACGGTGATGTCGCGAGGTCCAAGCTCTACGGCGAGCGATTTTACAAAAGAAATCATGGCGCCTTTCGACGCCGCGTAATCCGCATGCCCTGCCTCGCCGCGTTGTCCCGCAGTACTCGACACGAAGATCATCCGACCGCCCGCAGACATCACCGACGCTACCGCCCGAGCCGCGAAAAACATTCCATCGAGATTTGTCGACATCGTGTTCCGCCAACGATCATCGCCCAACATTTCCACATTTTCTGCATTTGAAGGCCAAACACCAGAGTTACCAACAAAAATATCCACACCTCCAAACATTTCCATGCCACGATTAACGAACTCATCGTTGGCAGACCGTGTGGATAAATCCCCCGCAAATGCGAAGCTGCGAACATTAAAACGCTCCAGATCAGCCACCAAGGCCTCAGCTTCCATCACGCGAGAACGATATGCAACCCCTACGTCCGCACCGGCTTTTGCGAGCAATCTGGAAGTTGCCGCTCCGATACCTCGCGCGCCACCAGTAATAAGCGCGCGCTTTCCGGTCAGATTAATCATCCCTGTGCTACCTCATAAACTGGTTGACGTGACGTCTTTTAAACTATCAAATAACAGTCTGTTACGTTACAGATCATGTCAAAGTGCTTGCTCGATGATCTCACAGATCGCGTGCTGAATACACAAATGAATTTCCTGCGCACGATCGGTGCGATCCGTCGGAACGATCACGCTGTGATCGGCCAACGCACGCAAAGCGCCCCCATCTCGCGCCGAAAACGCGAGCACCGGTACACTCAGCCCGCGCGCCGCCTCGGCTGCCCTTAAAACGTTTGGTGAGTTACCGCTTGTAGAGTGAATAATGAGCAGATCACCTTTCTTTGCGAGTGCTTCTACCTGGCGAGCAAAAATGTGATCAAATCCAAAATCATTGCCCACGGCCGTCAATAATGACGTGTCAGTCGTGAGTGCGACCGCTGGGTACGCACGCCGATTGCGCATGTACCGCACCACGTACTCCGTGGCCAAATGCTGAGCGTCAGCAGCGGAACCGCCGTTGCCACAGAAGTACAGCGTGCCACCGCCCCGCACGGTCTCACTCACCATGGCCAAAGCACGTTGGATCGCTGGTTCGATGTCTCGCGCAGTTCGCTGTGCCGTGCTCGCAAGCTCGTGCAGGGCGTTTACGAGGGTAGCTGACGAGGGTTCTGTCATAAAATTGATTTCGAGGTAAATGGAATCAACCGCCGAAAAAACGCTTGAAGCGATCAAAAAATCCGGGCGTCAGCGGTGGCACGGGCAGCGGATCTTCGTCATTCAGCACCAGCATGGCGTTGGTATTCGTCAACAAGTCCACTTGGGCAGTACCGCCGCTCTCTAGCAGCCAGTCCCGAACTGCTGCCAGACTTCGATGATCTCCGTGATTGTCCGAGGCAAGGATGTCGATAAGTCCACCGCCAAGCATCGCGCGTGCAATCTCGCCCGGCACTCCCCGAGCCTTCAGCATGGACGCATCAGTCTGAATCACTACGCCAATCGACCGCCACTCACGAACCAGTTCGAGCGTGCAGCCAAAATACCGCTCGGGATGCGCAAGAATAACGGTCCGGCCGCAGCGAATGATGCGCCGCAGTTCCGCCGTCGCGCCCTGCGGTATACCGCCTCTTGTAAACTCCACTAGCAAGGCGCGCGAGTCACCGAGTGTCAGTGCCGGTGACGTGAGATCCACGCCCGGGCTGTCGAGCATGATCTCCCAACCCAGCCGCAGTTCAGGCACGCTCGGAGCCGCTCGTCGCAGCTCGACGAGGATGTCCAGGTATTCAGCGTGCGGCGCGCTGCTGGCTTGAGACGCGTTCAGGTGTGGCGTGCAGACCAGTATTGCCACGCCGTCTTTGCCGAAGCGCTCGAGCACCGGTACGGAGACTTCGATCGACGGAGATCCGTCGTCCACGCCGGGCAGCAAATGCGAGTGGATGTCGATCATGCAGGTCGAAGCGAGAAGGGAGCCGGCGCTCGTTCAGTCAGGTCGGTGTTCCGGCAGCGACGCAATGCGGGCCATCGCGCGCGCGGCGCGCGCTTCAAGTCGTTGCGGCTCATCGGCCGCCGCTTGGAACGCATACGTTACCAACGCATCAACCGCGAGGAGATCAAGTGCCGTACCCCGCGTGGTCGCACCCGATGCGAGGAGTGTATCGAGTAACTGTTCGCCAGCCTCAAGGCACGATTCTGGAAC
>JANYFO010000110.1 GCA_025362635.1 Gemmatimonadaceae bacterium
TACCATTCCGCTTCCGCGGTCGGACCGTCCGTACAAAGTGGTGTCCCGCCACGACGTCGGATTGCTCGAAGTTGCCAAGAAAGAAAAGGACGGATCATTCCGTGGCGATGCAATTCGCATCACCGATCCCGCGAAGTTTTGGTCGACGTCGCGCTATCTCATCATCGCTGAAAAATAGCGCAACGCATCACCTGTAGTTGGTTGCCGCACGGTGGTTACACGTGCGGCAACTCTCGGTCTCCGAGACTGCCGTCCTGGTTGTGCCAATGCAATTCTTCGGCTGTGAGCGGGCGAATAGCGAGATCAACGGCGAGCCACGTGGTTTTCGCAAACGGATAGCATAAGAAACATCCCGACAGCATGAGGATCGCTGTCGTGTAGGTGATTAAATCCCACGGCGGATTGGGCCACGTGACAGCGACGAATCCGCAGACGACAAAAAATAAAATGAGTTCGACGGCGATGAGATTAAACAGATATGCGCCGACGAAATAATCGCCTTCACCGCGTTCGGTGCGCAGCCCACATGTGGGACAATGCGCCTTAAGTGAGAAGAACGTGGCGAATAGTCCGCGCCCACCGCAGTAGGGACAGCGCAGCATCGCGGCGCGCAGCAACAGCTTCACGAGAGTAGGCTTCGCAAAGTCTGCTGGCTCAGCATGAGGGCCGACGGGCGACATGTTCAGCGCCGGATTCATCGTTCCGGAAGTGTCGTCAGGAAGTCCTGCAGGTATTTACCCCAGACGAGCGGCAACGAATGCGTACCGTGTCCGCGGGTCTGCTCAGAAATTGGGACCATGATAAATTTTGCATGCGCAATTTTCGTCGCAAATTTCTCTGCCATGCCAAGTTCCGGTGGGTTTACTTGATCATCGGCTGAATTGATGTACAACGCGGGCGCCGTGATCTTGGCAAGAAAGGGCGATGGGTCGTAATCCCGCGACGCATCGAATTGATAAAGAAAATCGTTGGCGTCGCTTGTACGCATCCGATCGTCGAGGTAGGCGCGAATGACGCTGTCAGCCGCATCACGCGTTGCCGCAATCCGTTGCTGCACCAGCGGTGCGCTCCCCATCATGTACAGCATCATCGAAGCGGTGCGTAGACCAGAGGGTTGCGACGTATAGTTGCCGCGATTCCACGCTGGATCTGACCGAATGGCATCCATGGCCATCGTGCGCATCATGCGATTACGGCCTGCTATTTGTGATGGCACACACGCGAAGGGGGCTAGGCCGTCCATAAAATCTGCGTGCTGATATCCCCACAACCACCCCTGCATGCATCCCATCGACGTGCCCATAATCAGACGCACGTGATTGACGCCGAGGTGCTTGGTGAGCAACTGGTATTGCGACTCCACCATGTCGTCGTACGTGTACTTCGGAAATTTTGCACGTAAGCCGTCGCTGGGTTTACTCGACGCACCGTGGCCAATACCGTCCGGCAAAATTATGAAATACTTGCTGCTATCAAGCAGCTTTCCGGCCGCAAATAGTTCACCGGCGTAATTTTTGTTTAAGAAGCTCGTACCCGCGCCACCAGTGCCATGCAATACCATCACTGCATTGCGAACAATGCCTTTCGCATCTTTGCGTGGAGAGCCGAGTGTCGTGTAATGCAGCCGAAGTTCAGGCAACACTTCTCCGCTGGTAAAACGAAAGTTTTTGACCAGGTAATCACCGGGCTTGCCCACGCTCGTCCACGTTTGCGACCGTAGCACAGGAGCGACAGCCGTTGCTGTCAACAGGAGCAGCGCCGCGTGTCGGCAGAGCTCGTAGAAACGATTGAGAGAGACCATAAATGAAATGTACTGTGGAAATGCACGAGTGCGGTTTACTGGCACGTGATGTGCTTTACGTAATGGTGTTACAATCACCCAAGGAGAAAAACATGAGGCTGTTTCGAGCATTTTGCGGTGTCGCCCTGTTAGTCGCGCCGCTGAGCGCGCAGGCGCAAAAGACCGGCGGCGCGGTGGGATTTGGTTTGATGGGTGGCGGCACGTTTCCCGTTGGCGATTACGATAAGGTGGCCAAAACTGGCTTCCATGCAGGCGGCTTTGTTGATTTTGGTCGACGAGTGGGACCGTTTGGTATTCGGGCAGACGTGTTGTACCATGGATTCGGTGATCGGAATCTCGTGACGTCGGGGTCAAGTTCGACACAGGTGACAATTTCTAACAAATACAGCATGGTTACCGGCACGTTGAATGCGGTGTTGGGCATTCCGTTGCAAGGCTCGCCGGTGCGGCCGTACCTCACCGCTGGTGTCGGCGCGTACTACGTCAAAAACAGTCCGAAGTGCGCGGTGAGTTGTGGTTCGTTGCTGACGTACGGGCAGGAAAGTTCGACGAAGCTGGGCTTTAACGGCGGTGGTGGAATTGAATTTGGTATGGGTGGTACGGGCATTTTTATCGAATCACGTTTTCATCACGTGGTCAACGGCACGCCGAAAATCTCGTGTTTCGGCCAGAGTGGGTGCAATCGCGCGGCACTGCAGATTGTCCCACTCAGCGTTGGTGTGCGTATTCAGATGTAAGTGCTGTTACCGCGCGGGCGCCTGCACGGCGTCCAGCGGTAAAACAATTTGTACCTTGCGTGCTTCTATAATGAGTTGCCCGTGCTGCGCAGCGATCAATCGCTGCGCTAGCACGAGCGAGATGTTCGTGTCGGCCCCAGCCGCCGGTGCTGGTGACATCGTGATGCGCGCGTGACTTTTATCTGCCGATGATGTGAGGGTGAGCGCTTGCTGCTCGCTTGTCATTGCCGCCACTTCGGTTCCAACGATAGCGATGGCCTCTGCCAACCGTGCGCGATCCGCGGCAACGCGCGGCAACACTGGTTCAAAGTCGGTATCTATTCGCGCACCGTGACGTTCGACCGCCGCTCGCAGCATCGGCAGCACCGCGCGCAAGACATCGTTCACGGCGACGCGTTCGAGCAGCACAGGAAGTGCGTCTCGGTCCGCATCCGCAATAAGTGTCAGTCGGCGCAACGTGACGTCCATGACCGCCCCAGCAGCGCGCGCGTCAACCAATAATTCTTCCTGATTTTCGTTCAACTCCCCGAATGGTGCGTCCATCAAGATATGGAGTGGCAATCGAAGCTCGTCTAATTGCGCGCGCGCGTCAAGAACAGTTGCCGCAATCGTTGTTGCTTGCTGTTTAATTTTTGCATCACTCGTCGCAACGACTTCACGCAGGGCATGCTCCGCTGCCGCGAGGGCGGCGCCGAGCTTGCCCACAACCTGTTCGATACGGCCAAGTTCGTCGTCTTCCGTCGGTTGGGTACCATCGCCGACGACATCGACACCACCGGCAAGTCTCCGAATGCGTCGCGCAAGGTATTGGGTATTGAGCCAAGTCAATATCAGCGACACAACGGCGAGCGCTGCAGCGCCCGCAAGCACGAGACTCGGAATCGCACGACCGCGTTCGCCGTAATATGCCAGGCCAACAACGAGGACCACGGCCAGTAACGCCGGCGCAACGCCGAGCGCGAGGCGTTGCCCGACAGACAGAACCACGATTGGCCCTTGCCGTTGTGTTGTCATGAACGGGTACCGGCGCGGTCTCGCAGGCGAACATCTAAACCTGAGGAGCGATCGGTCACGCCATCATTCGCAGACACGACCAGCACATCGAGGCCAGCGCGCATTTCGATGAGTCGTTCGACAACGGAGCCGCGTGTCAGTCGATGCCATCGCGAACGACGAGTCTGCCCCATCACGGCAAGCGTCACAGCGCGCTCCACGGCGAATTTGGCAAGGGCGGCCGAGACATCATCACCCGTCAGCTTCACGACTTCCGCACCGAGTGACTGCGCGAGTTGAATGTTGTCGACAAGTTTCCGCTGCACCGTCGCATCGATGCGGTCCGCTCGCTCGGCCGATGTTTGCACGTACACGCAATACCAGTCGGAATTGAGACGCCCCGCGATACGGCTGGCTTTGCGCAGCAACAATCGCGAGAGCGGTGGATCGCTGGAAAGGCACACCATGAGCCGATCGACGGTGCGTGGCGCCGCGGTGGACTCAACGCGTCGGACTGCACCTTCGCGCGCGCGATCGACCGAATTGGCCACTTCACGCAGCGCCAGTTCGCGCAGAGAGCTCAGATTTTCGTCAGTGAAGAAATTCGCGAGTGCCGACTCGATTTTCTCAGCTTTGTAAATTTTGCCGTCCCGCAGTCGTTGGCGGAGATCTTCGGCCGACAGGTCAACGTTGACGACTTGATCGGCCTGCGCGACAAGCCAATCGGGTACCGTTTCGCGAACGGTGACGGCGAGTTCGCGTTCGACAACATCGTTCAGCGATTCGAGATGCTGCACGTTGACCGCGGAAATGACATTGATGCCTTCGTCCAGCAATTGCAATACATCCTCCCATCGCTTTGCATGCCGCGAACCCGGCACGTTGCTGTGCGCGAGTTCGTCAACCACGGCAACTTGCGGACGGCGCGCAATAATAGCGTCAACATCCATCTCTTCGAGTACTACGCCACGATACTCAAACGTACCACGCGGCACGAGCTCGAGATCGAGTACTTGTGCAACGGTATCGATACGATTGTGCGTCTCTACAAACCCGACAACTGCATCGATACCACGACGGCGCAAGTCATGCGCTTCTTGCAGCATGCGATACGTTTTGCCGACACCAGCGGCGGAGCCGATGTACAGTTTCAGTTTGCCGCGTTCACGCTGCCGCACCAGCGCAAGAAATTTTGCGCCGTGATCGACTCCGTTTGGAGTATTGCCTCCGACTGGCTGCGTCATGCCATACCAACTAAAACGTGAGTGAGAGCGACGTCACGGCGAGGGTGCTACTCTTTTGCGGCGCGCCCGTCATGCCATTGGCGAAGAGTGGGTGCTTGTTGCCCCACCCGCGCACTTCTGTGCGCCATGCCACGCGCGGATACGGCGTGACATCGATGCCAAACGAACCACCGACGGCTTGCAATGCTGGGTTGGCCACCGTCGTGGTAGCGGCGACATGCGATCCGGTCGCGATGATCACCTGATCGTTGTCATCGTAGCCTTCGACGCGTGCAACTAGTGCGACTTTCGGAGTGGCTTGAACGCGTGCGATGGCGGTCCATCCGTACCACAGAGACTGCCCGCTCGCGTCCGCACCGCGCGATTGCGAGCCAACGTCGGCTTCGGCGATAATCGACAGCTTGCCCATCGTTCGCTTGACGCCGAGTCCGTTGAAAACGCGGAGTCGTGATGTGGCTTCGCTCGATATCAAGTTGAAATAACTGACGGTGGTCTTGGCGTCGGCCGCGTAATCCAGCCGCACTCCAGCGCCCTTGCCACTATTGTTTTCGGAGATGTTTTGCCAGCCGTTTACGATATCCAACTGCGCCGTAAGTTTTGCGTTTGGCGTCCACGTAATTTTCACGCCGCTTTGGTAGTATGGCGAGTAGTCGGCGATCAGCGAGCGCGAATACGTTGGGTTGTCACGCGATGCCCAAGACTCGGTGCCGATGTGCGAATAGAAAATGCCGGCGTCCACCCAGACGTTGTCTGCGAGTTGCACACCGACCACGGCTTCTTGCAGCATGCGGGCGAGACTCGGTCCGCTTATGGTGCCTTTCGTTGGCTCGCCAGCGTAGTTGGACTGCACGGACGTTCCCGCTTGGAGCGCGAGACGTCCGCGGTAGTGCGGTGCGTCAAGTTTCACGTCGACAAACGCAAGATTGACGTTGAATTCGTTGTGTCGCGACGGCTGCGTGGTAAACACCGTGCCTCCAACAAACGAACGATCACGCGAGGGCGGCCGACCAAAATCCCAAGCGAAGTAACCATCAACGAAAGCACCGAATGTAATTTTCGGAGTAGTGTCGGTGGTCGCTGGAGTGGACGTTTGCGCGTGCAGTGGCAGCGTAGCGGCGAATGCAAACGCGACAGTCGATGCGGTCGTGATACAATAGGTGGAACGCGACATTGTCGGAAGCGTTGGATGAAGTGCGTGGACGATCAACGTTTCGGAAACACGGAGTCGATCGCGATATTGAGGAGCAAAACGTTGACGCGCGGCTCACCGAACACGCCGAACTGGCGACCTTCCGTATGCGCATCAACGAGTTGGCGAACGGCCGCAGAGTCTGCGCCGCGCGCATGAGACACGCGGCTCACTTGGACTTGCGCGTTTGCCGGCGAGATATGCGGGTCGAGCCCCGATGCGCTGGCTGTGACGAGGTCTGATGGAATCGCACCGCGTTTGACACCCATGAGCGCCACCGCACTATCGGCGCGCACTTTAATCAAGGTGTCGGCCAACTTCGCGTCGGTCGGACCTTTGTTGGTGCCGCCCGACGATGTGGCGTCGTACCCAGTTCCAGCGGCTGACGGACGGGAGTGGAAATACTCGTCGCGCGTAAACGTTTGTCCAATGAGCGCACTGCCGACCACTTTCCCGTTCACCGTCACGAGCGAGCCATTCGCTTGGCGCGGGAAGATGGTTTGTGCGAGTCCAGTTACGATGCCCGGGTACACGACGCCGGTAAGGATGCACAGCACGAGCGTAAGCATCAGTGCTGGTTTGATCTGTCCGCGAAGCATAAGAAGTCCGTATTGACGAAGTGCCGACTTAGACGAGCCGGAGTGCGACGAGCAGCAGGTCGAGCGCTTTGATCCCAACGAACGGCACGATTAGGCCACCAACGCCGTATACCAGCAAGTTGCGTCGAAGGACCAGTGACGCAGCGGCGGGGCGATAGCGCACGCCACGCAACGCCAGCGGAATGAGTGCAACAATCACTAAGGCGTTAAAAATCACCGATGCGAGAATTGCGCTTTCTGGTGAATGCAGCCGCATAATGTTGAGCGGCTCGAGCGGGCCTTTCACGCCATAAATGCTGATAAAGATGGCCGGGATGATTGCGAAATACTTGGCAACATCGTTTGCGATTGAGAACGTGGTCAGCGAGCCGCGTGTCATCAGCAACTGTTTGCCGATCTCGACAATCTCGATGAGCTTCGTCGGATTTGAAT
>JANYFO010000011.1 GCA_025362635.1 Gemmatimonadaceae bacterium
GGAGGGCGTCAGTGCATCGACACTTGTTACGGTACGCTAACACGTTTCACGTTTTACGCATGCGACGCACGCCGGCACGCGTGGTCTTTGGCGGTGTTGCATTGCTCCTCGTGCAGACGTCGCTATTGCGCGCACAGGCACTCACGCCAAAACGTCTCCTTACAACGGGCGCTGCACCTGGCTGCGAAATCGCCCAGGCGTTGCCGGTGCTTGCGCAGCGACGAGACAATGTCGAAGCGCGTCGACTTGCCGCTGCTGGACAAGAGGCAGCACTGGTTGGCGATCAGGCCGCAGCGCGCGATGCGTTTGCAAAGGCGGCGGTACTCAATCCTGGCGATGAGCGCGTCGCGTATGACCTGGCGCGTGCGCACGAAGAATTGGCGGATACACTAAAAGCCGTCAACGAATATTGTCGTTATCTCACGCTGTCGCCGACGGGCCGTGAAGCAACGGACGTGCGGGATCGATTGGTGCGACTTGTTCCACGTCCCGCTGCGCAGCGGGCACGTGATGTACAAGTGGCGTTTCGGTTGGGACTCGCGCTCTTCGACGACGGACGCTACGCCGCCGCCACCCGTGCCTTCGACGACGTGGTAAGGTTTGCGCCCACTGCCTCTGAGGGCTTCTTCAATCGGGGATTGGCACGTGCCGCGAGCGGTAAGCGCGACGACGCACTGAAAGACATGGAACAGTATCGTGCGGTGGCGCCCACTGTTGATGATCGCGTGGAGGTCGGACGCGCTATCGAAAAGTTGCGTCGTCCGGTGTACAGCGCAGGCGTCGCGTTTTCGCGTGGACTGCTCCCGGGTTTTGGTCAATTTTACACGGGGCGTCCCGTGTTCGGTGGCGTGGTGTTGGCGTCGGTCATTGGTGCCGCAGCGACGGCATTTGTACAGCAAACCACCGCAACGCAGATCGCCTATGTTGACCCCAATGGTATCTCGGCACCATACACGCAAACAACGAGCGCCCGCCCGTACTTTGCACTTGGCCTCGCATCCGCTGGCGCGCTTACAATTGCCGCGGCCATTGAAGCCGTATTGTACGCGCAACGTTCGCAGCAAGGTGCGTCAATCGTAGCACCGCGCGGTTCGCGTGGCGCTACGTCGTCATTGGGCGATTTCGACTTTGTCATCGCGCCGACGGTTTACGAACATGGCCGCGCTGGCGTGCGAGTTTCCGGGCGCTTCTGACGCTGCAGAGCTGCGCTATCGCGCGACGATGTGGTTGCGCGTAATGCCAGCGATGGACGTAACACCACTCTGCTTCATCACGACTTCAAACTCTTTGCGTAAGAGTGCCAGTACGGTCTCTACGCCCTCCTGACCAAAGGCGCCGAGTCCCCAGATGTATGGTCGTCCGATGCCAACCGCGGTCGCACCGAGCGCCATGGCCTTGAAGATGTCGGTGCCGCGACGAAAACCACCGTCGCAGATGACGGGGATTTTTCCGGCGACGCCCTGCAACACTTCCGGTAACGACGCGATGGTTGCGCGCATCGAATTTTCCGCGCGCCCACCGTGATTGGATACGAAGAGACCGTCAACGCCGTGCGCGACGGCCAGTTCCGCATCTTCTCGTGTGACAATGCCTTTAATGAGCACTTTCATTCGCGTTGCACTTTTTAATCGATCAATAAATTCCCACGACGGTGTGCCGACCTCTGGGATCGGCGTCACGTGCGGATACCCCACCAAATTTGGCTTGCGTCGATTATCTCGATCATCCACGCGACCGCTTATGCCGGGCAAGGGCGCACCGCCGAGATGACAGTTGGTGCAGGTGCGCGTATCTCGACGCGCTTCCCGCATCATCGTCTCACGATTGCTGCCTCCGATGAGATCGACCGTGAAGACCACGGCTGGTGCGCCCGCGCGCTCCGCACGCTGCACGATTTGTCGGGTAATCGCCCAGTCGGATTGATGATAGAGCTGAAACCACACCGGCCCACCGCGCGCGGCAATCGCGTCTTCGATAGACGTCGTCGCGACGGTGGAGAGCACTTGCAAATGGTCACGCGCTTTCGCCGCGCGCGCCACCGCAATTTCGCCGAGCGGGTGAAAGGCCTTTTGACTTCCGACGGGATTGATGACGATCGGCGTTGGATAGCGCGTGCCGTACAGCGACACACTCGCATCAACTTTGCTCACGTCGATGAGACGACGCGGATGGAGGGCCCACCGATCAAAGCCTTCGCGATTCGCCTGAATGGTCCCGTCATCATCGGTGCCCGTGGCAAGATATCCCCAATGCGACACCGGAATGTTCTGCTTCGCGACGGGCTCGAAATCGAATACGCTTAATGCCTCTTTCGCCGATTGAATAACGCCATCGGCTGATGCGCCGTGTTCTACGATTCGTTGCGCAAGCCGCAGCGCGTGATCGGAATTGCGCGTCGTTGCGTGCGCCGCGTGTGTAAGCGCGTCGGCGTCGAACCCGGCAGCGGCGAGCAATGGACTTGCCGCGAGGAAGGCGAGAAACTGACGGCGTGACGGTTCGGAGTTCAGCATAGTAGTAAATGACAAATAGGACAGTCTTTTGTCCAGCATACAAAACGAGCGTTATGTACCGGGAAGCCCACGCAATCGGGCATCGAGGTGTGAGCGGTCTGCCACGGTGAGCGCGAGTGGTCCACGCGGACCAAATTCGACAATGCTGACCGACGCAACGGGGCACCCAAACCGAAAGCGAAACCGTCCGACGTCTACACCAAGCAGTGTGCAGAGCAGCGCACGAATCGCGGCCTTATGCGAGACAACGAGGACATCACCATGCGGCGTAGCGTGCGTAATGCGTTCAACCACGCCCAGCATACGTCGGGCAAGCGCCACTGCGGTTTCACCGTCAGTCGGTGCATTCCACGCAGGGTCGGCTGTCCATCGCACGTAGTCGTCGTGAAACTCTCGGTCAACAACTTCCGCGGTGAGGCCATCCCACGCGCCATAGTTGATTTCCGTAAGTGCTGGATCGATGACAACAGCGTGCGCGGTGAAATGTGCTGTTGCACGCGCCGTGTCGACGGCCCGTTGCAGCGGACTTGCATACACGGCTTTCCACGGCGTGTCTCGATACATGGTCGCAAATGCCTGCGCCATCGTCATGCCATCGGCGGTGAGCGCCACGTCATTGGTGCCGCCACAAAACACGTTTTCTCGGCTAGCTGCCGTTTGTCCGTGACGAAGCAAATGTAGTCGCAGTGTCACTGAGGGAATTGTGGTAGGAGAGGAGGAGTGGGACACGGAGCAAGTGCGTCGGACCACACGATGGCGCTATCTGAGAACTGTGTTGCTGTGAGACCGAGCGCGCGCGCCATGATACCGGCGTCCGCCATGTCGATGAACGCGACAGGGTGTTGCACGACGAGTCCATGGGAAGCGCGTACGCGAACCGCAAATTGCTGCACGCTATCGATTGCCAGCGACATGGGAAGCACGCGTGACGGTCGTCCGGTGGTGAAATACACGGCAACGGGATCGTTTGTAAAGAGCGTACAGCCCGTCGCGTGCGCGCGCAGCCATAGCGCCGAGGCACTGTATTGCCACGCGGTCGCCGCGTAGTCCTCACGTTCGATCATCATATTTGATGCGTTCGCGGTGGCCGAAACAGTCGCAATCGCGAGCCACGCGACCAGCACGGTTCGTCCGAGCCGCGCCGTTGCGCGCATCGTTGCGGCAAACACGCCGATCACCGCACAGAGCAACGGTGGTGCGAGAATGCGATCATCAAACGGAATCGCGTCGCCAACAAAGAGTCGGGCATAGAGGATGACGGCGAAGAGCGCCGTCGAGAGCAGGAGTGACGCGACCATCAAATTTCGTAATGCCTCGCTGGACGCAGGATGCGGTCGCCGCCACGCTCGAACCGTGGTGCCGAGCAACATGATGCCGATTGCCGTTGCGAGGATCGTGTGTCCCAGTTCGTTCATCTCGAACGGGACGAGGTGTGATACCACGGTACGCAGACCATCGTGCAGTGCGGCACTCGGATCTCCGCTCCAACGCACGTCCGTCATCGGCGTTGACGTCGCGTTGGCGCGAGCACGCAGTTGCCATGCGCCGATAACGATCATTCCGGGAAGTCCAGCCAACGCGGCGGCACCAAATGGATTCGTGATATCGCGACGCACGCCCTTCCACGCGTACCTAAATGCATACACGGCAGTGCCGACGACCAGCGCGACACCGACATAGCGCACCATGCTGGCCGACGCCGCTGCCACGCCGTAGGCCCATGCGTGCTCGGGGTAGCGTACCATGAGATACAGCGTGAACAGCACCGTGACGACAAACAGCGGATCACTCAATGCCGTGAGAGCACCGAGCGCCACGCCCCGCACGGACATCAAGAGAAGTGGCGCGGCCAAGGACCACCAGCCCGCGTCGCACCAGAGCAGCAACGCCGCAAGGAGAAAAATCGACGACGCGACAACGAGCGACGCGACCACACGCGGCGCCTGCATTGGCGTGGCACCCAAGCGACCGGCGATGGCAAGGACGATCGAATATCCGGGTGGAAATTGCCTGAGCGCCGACGTGCTATCGAAGTCATTCCAATTCGCCATTGGAATGCGGAGCGAGCGGTGTGCATTCAACGAGGCAGCAGCGCCCAGATAGGACATCGAGTCGGGCATGAGCACCACTCCATCCCGAGTCGCCACCCACACAACGCTTGCAGCGATGACCGCGCACAGCGCGACAATTACCCCAAGGGTACGCCGCTTCACGTGTCCGAGCCTCAGAGCACACCGGGCAACAGCCGACGTCGCACACGCTGTTGCAACAAAAAGTCAATGATGAGCCGCGTCGCAGGCACCGTGACGCTGTCGCTGGATTGCATGACGACAGTCGCGCCACCTGGCCATTCGTGGCCGGCGTCCTGCACTTGATAGTACTGAATCGGCGCTCGCGGTGCACACGCGACATAAGACACTAAATGATGCATTCCGCGTTGCTCGATGCGCGGTGTCGCAACACACTTGCTTCGTCTGGCCCAGAAGGCGAGCGAACTGTCGAGTGAAAATGCGTATTTAAACGACGACGGGGTGGTGTATCGATCATGATCGGTCGCGAGTTCAGCATCGGCGGTTCCGCCGAAGGCGATGATTGGCAGTGCGCGTCGTGCGGTGCACACAGTGTCGGGCATGCGGCCGGCGACGATCGCGAGCCCGGCAATTTCCGTGGATAAATCGCATCCTGCTCGGAAGGCCATCATCCCGCCGTCGGAAAAACCGACCACGAACACGCGGCGCGGATCGATTTTGGCTGTGCGCACTAACTCTTGGATCATGCTGTGAATGAAGCCGACATCATTGGCCCTAGATTCCATCGCGGAACCACAGCATCGACCGGTGTTCCATGTGAGATAGCGCAAAAAGCCGGTACCATTTGGATACGCGACGACGAAGCGTCGGAGGTCGGCCGCA
>JANYFO010000012.1 GCA_025362635.1 Gemmatimonadaceae bacterium
TCGAACAGCTGCGGCCTGACACCACGCCACAGTGGGGGATCATGAACGCCGCCCAGATGCTCGCGCATTGCTGCGTGTCATATGAAATGGTCTTCGAAAACAAGCATGCACGTCCGAATGCGTTGTTCCGTTTTGTGCTGAAGCTCGCGGTGAAAAGCACCGTGGTCGGTGATGCGCCGTACAAGCACAATACTCGCACCGCACCTGCCTTTATCATTCGCGACAAGCGCAACTTTGAGAAGGAGAAGCAGCGTCTGATTGTCTACCTTCGCCGAGTGCAGCTGATGGGCGAGGTTTTTTTTGAGGGAAAAGTGTCGCTTTCGTTTGGGCCACTAACGGCGCGCGAATGGAATGTGCTGTTTTATAAGCACCTCGATCATCATCTTGCACAGTTCGGGGTTTAATAAGCGGTTTTCATCGCGCGGCATGACGAGAGAGTGAAACGCAACGTCTGAAAGAAACGCAGGGTGAATGATGCCGACATCACTTTTGTCGAATGACACGCGAACGAATATTCTTTATGATGTATTAAAGTCGGACGTATCTGACGGCATTGCTATTGCGCCGTTCGACGGCGGTTGGTACCTCACGAAGCGAGGCTTCCTGTACCGAATCAGAAAGCTGTGATCAACCTCGACCGTGGCGATGAGCTTTAACGCGATCACCCAGGACATCATGGACGGACGGGAAGACAGCGCGGCATCGCGCGTGAGCGAAACGGCGCCACCTTGCATTCCGCTATGCAACGACTTGGTGCCGCTGGAATCGATCTTGTATACAGAGGAACTGAAGCGGCGGCCAACCCGCGCGCCGAATTATGCAGCGGAGAACCGAGCGCTTCTGACGCCGGCTCAGGCCTTGGTCGACTCGCCATGCACCATTTTGCAAACGTTGAGCGACACCGTCATGGCGCTCCTGAATGCCGATTCCGCCGGCCTGAGTTTGCTGACGCCTGATGAAAAGCGATTCCACTGGCCGTCGATAGCGGGAATGTGGAGTCCGCACGCTGGAGGTGGCACGCCCCGCGAGTTCGGCCCGTGCGGCGATGTGCTCGACTGCAACGCGCCCCTGCTGTTTAAGCGCTTCGAGCGATGGTACCCCTATTTGATCGAGGCGACTCCGATGGCCGAGGAGTGCCTGTTGGTTCCTTTCTACGTGGGCGGAAGGGCGGTCGGCACGATCTGGGCGATCGCCCACGATGCGCAACGGCAATTCGATGCCGAAGATCTGCGCCAGCTCGAAAGTTTGGGCAAGTTTGCTTCCTCGGCGTATCGGGCGACGGAATCCCTGAACACCGAGAAAGAATTCAACCGCAGCATTATCGATAGCAGCCCAGACTGCATCATGGTGATCGCCCTCGAAGGAAATTTGCTGTCCATGCACAACGGGAAGGCACTGCTCGGCGTCGAAGACATCCGGCCGTTCCTAAACAAGTCGTGGATCACGTTCTGGGAGGGCGACGACCTAAGCGCTGCGCAGGAGGCGGTTGAGGCGGCAGCGGCCGGTCGGCAGGGTAGGTTTGTCGGGTTCTTTCGCACGATGCGCGGTGAACCCAAGTGGTGGGACGTGGCGATTTCGCCGATGCTCGACACGCACGGAAAGCCCACGCGTCTGCTCGCGGTCTCCCGCGACGTGACCGAGCGCAAGTGGGCCGAAATGAATCTCAACTTTCTTTCCTCGATCACTCAGGACCTCGCGAATTCGACCGAATTGGACGAAACGGTCGCCAACATCGGCGCAAAAATCGGCGCGTATTTCGGTCTCACGCGGTTTACTTTTGCCGACGTTGAACAATCGGTGGATGAGGTAGTTGTCTCTCATGACTGGCATCGGGACGATGTGCCGGGCTTAATCGGGATGCATCGTCTGGCGGATTTTGTGGGGGAGGAATTCATACGTGCGGCCCGGGCCGGAGAAACGATCGTGGTGCGCGATACGGCCGACGACGCGCGCACCAATCCTGAAACATTCGAGGCAATGCAGATCGCTTCGTTTGTCTGCGTGCCGCTCATTCGCGACGGGCTATGGCGTTCTACGCTGTGCCTCTGTCATTCCGCGCCCTACCCTTGGCGGCCGGATGAAATCGAACTCACGCGCACTCTGAGCGAGCGCATCTGGACGCGCCTCGAGCATCTGCGTTCCGACGAAACCCTTCGTCAGCGCAACGCGCAATTCGAAGCCCTTTTCAACCACGCACCCCTTTGCGTGTACCTGGTCGATGCCGACTTCCGCATTCGTCATGTGAACCCGATGGCGCTGCCGGTATTCGGAAATATTCCGGACCTGATTGGCCGTGACTTTGGCGAGGTGATGCACATCTTGTGGGCGAGCGAGCGGGCGGATGAAACGATCAGGCTATTCCGCCACACGCTGGAAACCGGTGCGCCCTGCTACGTCCCGGAACAGATCGAGCGGCGCGCGGACCTGCAGGTGACCGAGTACTACGAATGGCAGATCAACAGCATACCGCTTCCGGATGGCAGCCAAGGTGTGGTTTGCTATTTCCGCGACATCTCCGAGCCCGTTCGGGCCCAGCAGCAAATTGTTGCCAGTGAACAGCGGTACCGCAATTTGTTCAACTCAATGGACGAGGGTTATTGCATCATCGAAATGATTTTCGATGAACTCGGCAAACCGGTGGATTGGATTTACCTAGAAGTAAATCCTGCGTTTGGCAAGCTGACCGGATTGCACGAGGCGGCTGGAAAGCGCGTGCTTGAACTAATACCCGATCACGAAGCGCATTGGTTAGAGACGTACGGCAAGGTCGCCTTGACGGGCGAGGCGATTCGTTTTGTCAGTGAAGCGAAAGCGTTGCAGAGATCGTTCGATTTGTATGCCTTCAAGATCGGGGGGACGGACAGCCGAACAATTGCCGTCCTTTTCACCAACATCACTGAACGCCTGAAGGCGCAACAGGCATTGAGCGAGGCCGCGCATGCGTTGGCCGATTTGGACCGGCGGAAGGACGAATTTCTGGCGTTGCTCAGCCATGAACTGCGCAACCCGCTCGCCCCGATTGCCAACGCTGTCAAGATCCTGCAACTACACCAAAACAAAGATTCTATCCAGCAGCAAGCACACGCGATCATCGAGCGTCAGGTTGGGAATCTGAAACATCTGATCGATGATCTGCTGGAAGTCTCCCGCATCACCACCGGCCAGATTCAGCTCCAGCGGGGGCGGATCGATGTACGTTGCGCCTTAGACAGGGCGATGGAAACCGCCCGACCGCTGATCGTGCAACGGCGGCATAAGCTTACGCTGTCCGTTCCCCCGCAACCGCTCTGGCTGTATGCGGATGCGGCCCGTCTCGAGCAGGTCGTGGTCAACCTGCTCACCAACGCCGCGAAGTACACCGATGAAGGTGGTCAGCTCTGGCTGAGCGTCGAACAGGAGGGCGATACGGCAGTGCTGCGCGTGCGCGACACCGGCATCGGCATTGCCGCTGAACTGCTGCCGCGCATCTTCGACATGTTCACGCAGGCCGAACGCTCGCTAGACCGCGCGCAGGGTGGACTGGGCATCGGCTTGTGTTTGGTGCGGCGGCTGGTGGACCTCCACGGTGGAAGTGTGGAGGCTAAAAGCGTGGTGGGCGAAGGCAGCGAATTTGTTGTGCGCTTGCCGCTGATGCCGGCGTCCATAGCGCCACTACCGTCGCCACTATTGCCGGGAACTCCAGAAACGGTCGCGCTGTCGGTAGCATTCCGCCGCGTACTCGTCATCGACGACAACATCGATGCAGCGCAAAGCCTGGGGATGCTGTTTACGGCGTCCGGACACGAGGTCCGAATGGCGTACGACGGCTTGGGGGCAGTGGAAGCGGCGCTCGACTTCCGCCCGGACTTGATGGTGATCGATATCGGATTGCCCGGATTCAGCGGTCTCGAGGTGGCAAAGCGGATTCGTAAGCTTGCCCCGCTCGAGAACATCGTGTTAGTCGCCCTGACGGGGTACGGACAGGCGACAGACCGCGCGCGTGCGCTGGAGGCGGGGTTCGATCATCATTTGGTCAAACCCGCCGACTTCGACGAGGTGCAGAAAATTCTGACGAGCATCACGCAGAACGCGGCGTGACACACGGCTGAGCAATGCTGATCACGGTCCACCGTTACTTGCGCTCGAAGACAACTTTGCCCGCGAAGAGCGTCATCTCGCAGGTCATGTCCTTGAGTTGCGCGGTCGGCACGTTGTACAGATCGCGGTCCCAGACGGCGAGGTCGGCGTACTTTCCCGTTTCGATTGATCCGATCTTCTTTTCGAGAAACATTTGGCGCGCAGCCCAAATCGTGACAGCGCGCAACGCGACGTGAACATCGATTGATTCCTGGCGACCAAACGGATCACTGGTGCCGTCGGTAAGCAACGTCTGTCTGGCGACCGCGGACCAGATGCCGTAGCGCGCGGGGAATGGTGTGACTGAAAAATCCGAGCCATTCGCCCAGCGAATACCGCGCTTGAGATAGGTCGCGAACGGGTTCAGTCGCAGGGAGCGCGCGACACCAAAGTTTGCCGCATACGTGTCGCCCAGCCACCAGGTGAATGTCGCTGACGGCTCGGGGATCGCGGCGTCATAATCGCGTTGCATCCTCGCCATCTCGTCGATCGCGTGATCGGTCGGAATATTTGCGTGAATGATGCCGTGCCGCAGTCCGCGTTTCGGATTGGCCTTCATCGCCAACGCATAGCTGTCGATCGTGTAGTCGATCGCCTGATCGCCAATGGAGTGCACACTGATGTGCATCCCCGCGTTATGAAACATGCGGATCATCGCGCGGACGGTATCCGGATTCGATGCGGGATACCCCTTGTTCCCGACATCGACATCGGTGCTGTTCTTGTTCCAGTCGTCGTAGAGCCATGCCGTGCGTGCACCGCCACTGCCGTCCATGTAGAGCTTCACGCCACCTGAGACGACGTGATCGTCGCCAGTAAATTCGTACGGACGCGTGGTTGCTGCTCGCTCGGCAATCAGCGTGCGCGCCGACGCAGTCGTACTGCCGCCACGCCAGAGCGCGAACACACGTACCGGCAATTTTCCTTCCGCTGCGACGCGTTTGTATGCGTCCCAGGTGGCCGAGTTGATGCCCGGCTCCTTGAGTCCCGTCATCCCTTCGGCCACGAACGCCTGCGCGAGATCACGAATGCCGGCTTCGACGTCGGCAATTGATCTGGCCGGAATGAGACGACGCACCAGCCCCTGCGCCGACTCCTTCAACACCCCGGTTGGCGTGCCGTCTGGATTGCGATCAATCGTGCCGTTTGGCGGATCGCGCGTCTCGCGGGTAATCCCGGCCTTTGCGAGCGCGACACTGTTCGCCACACCGTAATGCCCGGTTGTCTGCTCGAGCCACACCGGATTCTGCGACGACAACGCATCAAGATCCTTCGCGTTTGGCAATCGATGCTCGGCGAGCTTGCCTTCATCCCAACCACGTCCTTCCACCCACACACCGGCGGCAACCTTTTGCGCCTGCGCGCCGACCGCGGCGACTATATCGGTAACGCTTTTGGCCGCTGGATAACCAACGTCGACCACGAACAGTCGATCGCCGCCGCCGCCCGCAAAGTGATTGTGCGCGTCGAGCAGCCCGGGGGTCACCGTGCGGCCACGCAGATCGATGCGTCGTGTGCGCGAGTCGACGAGGCGCAGGATCTGCGCGTCTGTACCAACGGCGACGATCTTCTCACCCACGATCGCAATCGCCTGGGCAATGCGGTCATGCGCATCGACGGTGATCACGTGTCCGTGCAGCAGCACCACGTCGGCACGCTTTGGCTGCTGCGCTTGCAACCGATGCGGCGATGCGCCTGCGCCAACAAGCGCGGCGACGAACGTGACGGATACGGCGCACGCAGTGCGTGCGACGCGCGAGCTGGGGTAAAATCGGAATATGCGCATCGGCAAAAGGTGCATCACGAACACGCATACCGAAACAGCGGGCCTCAGCGTCCCGCCGTTAGATCATTCGAAAATGGCCACTGCATCGTCGACGGAGGTCGCAGCCCATCGCTACCTTTCCGATGTTGATGCAACAGCTTCGAGGTCACCGACGGTTGTCACGAGGACAGAGGATGAAAATCGTTCTCGCTATTGGAATCGCGCTGTCCATCATACCCGGCACGGCAACGGCGCAGTCACGCTGCCCCAACGCCAACTCGCAGAGCGACCTGAATTCGTGCGCGGCGGCAGCGATGGACGAGGCATCGGCGCGCCTCATGCGGTTGCTCGACGCGCTCGGCACAACCCTTCCGGCCGAACGCGCTCGAAGCATGGGCACCGTGCAGCGTCAATGGACTGATTTCATGGAGGCGCACTGTCGTTGGGAAGGCGAGGCCTTCAATGGCGGGTCAATACAGCCCATGTTGATTGCCGTATGTCGGACGGCGCTGACAAACGCGCGCATCGAGCGCTTAAGCGCGCAACTTTGCGAGGGCACGGGAACGACGGCCGATTGCGTCGCGGCCCGCCCGTATGTTACGCGGAGTTCGCCGCCGAAATCGCGCCGCAACTCCAACGCCAAACCTCCGCGACATCATCTGCATGATAAGTACGTCTCTCCGAGCAACGGGCATCCACAGGGCACTCGCGCACCGTCTCGACAGACCAAGTTAACGTCGCCAAAGTGCGACATGACTAGCGCGCTAGCTTGGTCTGAGCGAGAGTGCGTGCGATGGTCGCGCCTAACGCGCGTTTACCCCGTTCACCGGGCCACCGTTAAAGAACGCGGCCGGCGTCATCACGCCGTCTCGCTTGAACACCAGACCATTCTTGAGCACGAACTTCACATCACGCAGCGCATCGATGCTTTGCAATGGATTGCCGGGCACGGCAATCAGGTCCGCGAACATGCCCACCTTAATCGGGCCACGCGTCTTCGTCGTCTCACTCACGTCGTAGCCAGTCGTGGTCATGGCGCGCAGAATATCGGCGACCGGAATACCAGCCGCCTTCCACGTCTCCACGAATTCGATCGCAACTTCTCCGCGCGTTTTGCCAGGCACGTAGTAGTCGGCATCGGTGGAAAACGTGAGCGGCACTTTGTTTTCCCACGCGTTGCGCAGCAACACGACGGTCTGCTTGAAACGTGCTTCCGTGGTATGACCCACTAACGAGACTGGCGTTTCGGTCCCCGCGCGGAAGATGTGCTTCTTCGCCATGATTTTGTGAATGGTGTCGTTCATGCCGCCGTCGTGCGCAATCGACCAAATGCCCGCGTCAACCGCGCGTTGCGCGCCGGCGACTGATTGCACGTGTCCTTCCACCTTCAGTCCAGCTTTCGCTGCTTCGCTGATGACCAGCTTGATCTCGTCGGTGGAATAGCCCCACAGCTTGCAATCCACGCAAATCTTGATCACGCGAGCACCAACCAACGCGTTCTGTCGTACCGCCTTGATGATTTCGTCCGGCGTGTCGGCTTCGAGATATTCGGGATAGACGATCTTGCGATCGAATGCCATTTCGGGATTGGGTGAGAACTGACCGCCCATTCCTGCAATGATCAGCCCCGATGGAATGATGGTCGGGCCGGGCACCCAGCCTTGCTCAATACCTTTGCGTAGCGCGATATCGGCGTACTTGCCGTTGTTGCCCATGTCACGCACGATGGTGAAGCCCGCAGACAGCATTTGAATGCCGTTTGACACGGCTTGAATGGCGCGGAGCGGCGTGTCGTCGAGAATCGTCGTGATGTAATAGCTGTTGCGCTCCGGTACTTCTTTGTACGTCAACGCCAGATGGTTGTGCGCATCCACCAGTCCCGGCAACACGGTCAACGCCGAGAGATCAATGACCTGTGCGTCCTTGGGAATCGCGATGTTTGCCCCGACGCCGGTAAATCGACCGTTCTGCACGAGGATGATTTGATTGGTCGCCACCATCCCGGTTTCTGGATCGATCAATCGCCCGGCTTTGATCGCCGTTACGGGACCAATCGCGGGCGGCGCGGCGACTTGCGCCGCGAGCGATCTGGACGTGAACGCGAGAGCGAGCAGTGCGAGCAGTGGGTGAATGCGCGTCATGATAGCGGGGCTGAGGGGGCGCCAAGTCGACGGAGACGGGCCGCTGAGCGGAGTGGTGGGCTGTCT
>JANYFO010000014.1 GCA_025362635.1 Gemmatimonadaceae bacterium
GCGTCAGCGCGAGAAGCTCTCGAAATATCTGTCGGGCATTAAAACGATGACGCGCCTGCCAGGGCTGCTTTTCATCATCGATTCCAAGAAAGAACGCATTGCGGTCAGCGAAGCGAACAAACTTGGTGTGCCTATCGTCGCAATCGTTGATACAAACGCAGATCCCGATCTCATCACTGTTCCGATCGCCGGAAACGATGACGCCATTCGCTCAGTCGAACTGATCGCGAAGGTGATCTCCGAAACGATCATGGAAACGCGACGCGAGGCGCCAGCACGTGCCGCGGATGACGAGCATGAGAGCTATGTGTACAGCTCCGAGCGTGGTACGGAATCGGCTGGTCGCGGAGACCGCGGCGATCGCGGTGATCGTAATGCCAACGCCGGTGGTGCTAACGCCGGTGGTGCCGGCGCCGGTGCTGCTGCTCGTGATGATGACGCCAAGCGTCGTCGTCCGCGTCGCCGTCGTGCCAAACCGGAAGCGATCGCGGCTCGTCTTAAGACGGGCGCCGAGGGCGCTGCACCAGATGGCGGTGCCTCGGATGCAGCGGCGGGCGCCGATAGCGGTGCCGATACGGCGGACGCAGCGGAGTAAAGCAGCGCGCGCTTTAGTCTCAACAAACGAGACATCGTCTTCGTCTGTATAGCAATTGGGCGCCGCCGGCTTCAACCGGCGGCGTTCGCACACAGAACCCGATAAAGGCCTCGCCTGAAACCCGGGCGTACCAACACAGACCGATCTTTTGATACAGGGCACGTCGATGACTACACCGGTTACTGCTAAAGCCGTCCAGGAGCTGCGTCAGCGCACTGGCGCAGGCATGATGGACTGCAAAAAAGCGCTTGATGAAAATGGCGGAGACATGGACGTCGCCATTGAATATTTGCGTGCTAAAGGTATTGCCAAAGCAGAAAAGCGCGCCGATCGGTCAACCAGTGAAGGCGTTATTGGTGGCGAAATTTTTGCTGATGGCGAATCGGGTATTTTGGTCGAAGTAGCGTGCGAGACGGATTTCGTTGCTCGCAACGAAGATTTCATAAAATTCGTTGGCACGCTCGTCGCGCAGATGAAGCAATCGAGCGCGACGACGACCAGCGCGTTTTTGGCGGAGACCTATCACGCCGATGCCGCAAAAACGGTCGACGAATATGTCAAGCTCACGGCATCGAAAACGGGTGAAGCTGTCAACGTGAAAAATGTTGCGCGCTTCAACGCTGGCACGAACGGTCTCGTCGGCATGTATCGGCATCACAACGGAAAACTTGCGACACTCGTGCAGATCACGGCGTCGTCACCGGACGTGGCCAAGCATGAATCGACGCGCGAACTTGTCAAGTTTATCGCCGAGCATATTGCCGCGACTGCTCCACTCGCCGTTGACCGCTCTGGAGTTTCACCGGAAAAAATTGACAGCGAGCGTCGTATTGCTGAAGAGCAGGCACGCGAAGCTGGCAAGCCAGACGAAATGATCGAGAAGATTGCGGTCGGCAAAGTTGAAGCGTTTCTAAAGGACGTGACGTTGATGCCCCAGCCTTGGGTACGCGAGCCGAAGACTACGATCACCGCGTTAGTTGCGGAGCACGCGAAACGAGCGGGCGGCACGGTCGTTGTTGATGGATTCGCACGGCTGCAGTTAGGTGCGGACTGAACGCCCCGATGAGCAGCCAGTTGCCTGACAACGCAGTGCAAGGCGCGTCGGTGGCTTCGGCCACCGGCGCGCTGCGTTATCCGCGCGTGTTGCTTAAACTTTCGGGTGAAGCGCTCGCCGGCGATAAAGGCGTCGGTTTCGATTTTGATCGCATCGGATTTTTCGCCGACCAGATCGTTGAAGTCGCGTCGCTTGGCGTGCAACTTGGCCTCGTGATCGGCGGTGGCAACATTGTGCGTGGGACACAGCTGTCGCAAATGGGTATGGATCGCGTGGGTGCCGATTACATGGGAATGCTGGGCACGGTGATCAACGCGCTCGCGCTACAGGATGTGTTGGAAAAAAAGGGGATGGATACGCGCGTGATGACCGCGATTCGCATGGAAGAGCTAGCCGAACCGTACATTCGTCGGCGTGCATTGCGACACTTTGAAAAAGGTCGCACTGTGATCTTTGCCGCAGGAACGGGCAACCCGTATTTTTCAACGGACACGGCCGCAGTGTTGCGGGCCATTCAGATGAAAGCCGATGTCATCATCAAAGCAACAAGTGTTGACGGTGTGTATTCTGCAGATCCCAAGAAGGACGCAACCGCGCGCATGTACGAGACGATCAGCTATCGTGACGTGATGCTTGAAGAGCTTCGGGTGATGGATCAGACTGCCATTACACTCTGCAAGGAGAACCAAATGCCGTTGATCGTGCTCAATATCCACCGCCCCGGCGCGATTATCAGCGCGGTTCGTGGCGAACGTATCGGAACTCTGGTCTCCTGAGTACGCCATGATCACCATCGCACAGATTCTTAAAGACACAAAGACCGGCATGGACAAAGGGCTGGAGAACTCAAAGCGTGAGTTCTCTGGTATCCGGTCCGGCAAGGCGTCACCCAACATGCTGGACTCGGTGCGTGTTGAGGCCTACGGCTCAACCGTACCGCTTAACCAGGTTGCGTCGGTGTCTGCGCCTGAACCGCGCATTCTGCTCGTCACCCCGTTCGATAAAGGGCAAGCAAAGGCCATCGAAAAAGCCATTCGAGAGTCCGATCTTGGCCTTGATCCCGCGCATCAAGGCGGCGTGATTCGCGTGCCGCTGCCCTCAATGAACGAACAGCGACGCAAGGAACTCGTGAAAATTCTCGCGAAGCTTGCCGAGGATGGTCGTATCGCAATTCGTCACGCCCGTACCGATGCACGAGATAAGGTCAAAAAACTTGACGGTATTTCGGAAGACGACAAGAAGCACGCTGAGAAAGATCTGCAAAAAATGCACGACGATTTTATCGGAAAGATCGACAACATGTTGAAGTCGAAGGAAGCCGAAATCATGGAGGTCTGAGTCCGCGCGCGGATTAGACTGCGATGTGCCCGACTTTACCCTCTCCCGTGCCTGAATCCGAAACGGATGTGCTTGCGCGCATCCGCGTGCACGGCGCTGTGCCGCGGCACATTGCAATCATCATGGACGGGAACGGACGGTGGGCGCGCGAACGGCACATGCCGCGACCGTTTGGTCATCGGTCCGGAATGAAGGCGGTGCGCGCGGTAGTCGAAGGCTGCCTCGACGCGGGTGTTGAGTGGTTGTCGCTCTTCGCGTTCTCACAGGAAAATTGGCAACGTCCCGAGACGGAAGTCTCCGCATTGATGTCGTTGCTCGAAGAGTACATCGCTCGTGAAGCATCCGAACTTCGCGAGCAAGGTGTGCGTGTGCGCGTGCACGGTGATTTAGCACGATTGAGCGCGCCGGCGGCAGCAGCCGTTGCGCGAGTAATGCGCGATACGGAATGCGGCGATAAGCTCGGTCTGAATTTGTTCATCTCGTACGGTGGTCGTGCGGAGCTGGTCCGCGCGGCGCGGCTGTTGGCAATCGACGTGCAAGCGGGTCGTTTGACGGTTGATGGCATCGACGAGGCAACATTTCGAGAGCGTTTGTTCACGGCCGGATGCCCTGATCCGGATCTGCTCATTCGCACGTCAGGCGAGCAACGGCTCTCAAACTTTTTATTGTGGCAAGTGGCGTACGCTGAACTTTACATTTCTAGCGTACTCTGGCCGGACTTCGGACGTCTCGCACTCTTCGAAGCTATTCTCGATTTTCAACGTCGTGATCGTCGCTTTGGTCGAGTCACGGCGTGAGCGAACTTCCGCGCCGAGTGATTGTCGCAGTGATCGGAGCGCCGATAGCCGTGGGTTTGATCTGGTTGGGTGACGCTGCGCTCGCGACGTTTGTAAGTATCCTCGCGGCGATTGCGGCGTGGGAGTTCTATCGTATCGCGAGCGAGTCCGGTGGGGCTCCAATGTCCGTTGTGGGCATTGCGGTATCGGCACTCTTACCGATTGCGGTGCACGCACAGTTTTTGGGTGTGATACACGTTCCAAATGTGACAGTTACGTTGCTGGTACTTGCGATTATTTCTGCATCGATCTGGTTACGCGGAGCAAACGGAAAACCGTTACTCTCCGCTGGCACGACGATTTTGGGGATCGCGTATACCGGTGGCACGCTCAGTTTTGCTTATGCATTGCGGTACTTCAACTACGCAGTTGGCGATACCGCTGGTGCGCTGGTGCTCATCCTGCCGGTGTTACTCACGTGGGCGAGCGACACGGGCGCCTATTTTGCTGGACGCGCTGTAGGCGGTCCAAAGCTGATGCCGTCAGTAAGTCCGGCGAAGACCGTCGCGGGCGCGATTGGTGCGGTGCTCACTACCATCGGCATTTGCGCGCTCTATGTGCACTATCTCCTGCGCCCAAACGCGCAGCTCGCGTTCACGCCATGGGGGTTGGCGACCTTTGCCATCAGCATCAGCGTCGCCGCGCAACTTGGCGACCTTACCGAATCGCTATTGAAACGCGAAGCGGGCGTGAAGGACAGCGGGATCATTTTCCCTGGTCACGGCGGGATGCTCGATCGATTGGACTCGCTGTTCTTTGTACTCCCGGTGGCCTACGTGATGTATGGGTGGCTTTTAATTCCAGCGCCATTGTGATTTACGTGCAGCGAGGGCAAGAAGGCGTTATCGCATCTGAGTCGTCGCGCACACGGAAGGGTGTCGCTATTCTTGGCGCGACTGGTTCGATCGGCACGAGCGCGTTGCGTGTGCTCGCGCGACAGGCTGATCGCTTTACGCCCGTTGCACTCACCGCGCACGAGAACGTTGCTGCGCTCGTGGCGCAGGTCGCGCGTTGGAGACCAACTTTTGTCGGACTTGTCCGTGGTGCCGTTCCACTCGGGTGTGACTGGTCCAGCGGTGCTGAGTGTTTAATTACCGCGGCGACACGCGACGATGTTGATATTGTGTTGAACGCCGTGGTCGGGGCAGCGGGATTACCGGCGACACTCGCGGCGTTGCGCGCCGGAAAACGCGTGGCCCTCGCCAACAAGGAAACGCTTGTCGTCGCGGGCAGCATTGTGACGGCGCTTGCGGCGGCGCACGGGGGATCGCTGGTACCGGTAGACAGCGAGCACTCGGCAATCTTGCAGTGTTTGGCTGGCCGGGAATCACACGAAGTGAAACGACTTGTCCTTACCGCATCCGGTGGACCGTTTCGCACATGGAGCGCCGATCGTATTGCCACCGCGACGCTCGCCGATGCCTTGAAGCACCCTACCTGGCAAATGGGAAACAAGATTACGATCGATAGCGCGACGCTGGCCAACAAAGCGTTGGAAGTCATTGAAGCACATCATTTATTTGGTGTACCGTATGATCGGATTGATGTCGTGGTACATCCGCAAAGCATTATTCATTCATTCGTTGAATTTGTCGATGGGAGCGTTTTGGCACAGATGGGCCTTCCATCTATGGAACTTCCGATTTTGTGTGCGCTCACGTGGCCGGAACGGGTGGCTGACACCGGCGTACCACAGTTTGATCCGGTGACGCTTGGTACGTTGACGTTTGAAGCCGTGCGCACGCTCGATTTTCCGATGCTCACGCTCGGGATCACCGCTGGGCAAGCGGCCGGTTCCGCGCCAGCAGTGTACAACGCAGCAAATGAGGTTGCCGTCGAACACTTTCTTGCGGGACGCATCATGTTTGGAGAGATCCCGTTGCACGTGGAGAGCGCACTTGTGGCGTTACGAGAAATGTCGGGCGAGTCGTTGGATGCGTTATTGGCCGCTGATGCGGCGGCGCGCCATCATGTGAACGCACAGGTGGGCTTGTGAATCTGCTGTCAAGATTTTCGCCGTATATCGCACCGCTGGTTGTGTTTGGTCTCGTGGTATTTGTTCACGAGCTCGGACATTTTCTTGCGGCAAAAATGAGCGGTGTTTACGCGCCCGTTTTTTCGTTGGGTTGGGGACGCCGATTGTTCGGAATTCGTCGCGGCGAAACCGATTATCGCGTTTCGATGATCCCATTGGGCGGATACGTGCGCATGGCGACGCGCGAAGACGAATCGATGGCCGGCATCGAAGGAGGAGCAGATCGTGGTTCGTTCGCGCCGCCGCTCGAGCGTCCAACAGATGTTCCAGCGGACTTGTGGGATGTCAACGCAATGGCACCGTTTGGACCGAAGGCTGTGCCGGTGAATCGGTGGGTGGAGAGCAAATCTGTCGGTGCGCGGGTGTTCATTCTGTCCGCTGGCGTGATCATGAACATCCTGCTCACACTCATGGTGTCGACGGGGATTTTTTACGCGTACGGCACTGCGTATCGTCCTGCTGTGATCGACTCGGTCATCGTAGGGCTCCCAGCGGCAACCGCAGGCCTAGCGCGCGGTGATCGCATTGTCTCCATCAATGGTTCGCCAGTGCGGGCGTGGGATGAAGTGCTTGATCGTATTGCACCAATGACGCAGGGCACGGTCACCCTCGAAGTCGAACGGAACGGAACGCGACTCTCGCGCACGCTGACTCCGCAACCAACGGACGTGGCAGATCCGGCAACGGGCATTAAGCACAGGGTCGGCCGGGTTGGGATGCAAGTGCGTGACTCCGTTGCACGAGATGCCGTGGGGTTGGGCGAAGCGATTGTGTCCGGTGGACGCGCAACATGGGGGATGGCCACTAGCGTCGTCAGCGTGCTTGGTGGACTTGTCACTGGTCAGGTTTCGGCGAAAAACCTTGGCGGACCTATCGCGATTGCGCGCACGTCAGTGCAGGCCGCGCGGAACGGTGCAGAAACGTTGTGGTCATTGATCGCATTCTTGAGTTTAAACATCGCGATTCTCAATCTTGTGCCTATTCCGGTATTGGACGGTGGGCAGATTTTGGTCGTGCTCGCGGAAGCGGTGAAGGGAAGTGCGTTTAGTTCGCGCACGCGCGAGGCATTTGCGCGCGTTGGCGTGATCGCGGTGCTTGCGCTCATTGTGTTCGTCACGTTCAACGACATTCGTTCTTTTTTTACACGCTGATTGCGTGCGGTCGCTCCCGATGCGTTGTGTGTGGTCCATCGGGCTCGCGTTGGGACTTGCTGCGTGTCGTAGTGCCGCCGGGCATGCAGGGCGCGTTAACTCAACACCCATCGCCGCGGCCGCACGCATACCGCGCGATGCGGCGCGTTTTGAGATCGACGCCGTCGATGACAGTACGGCGCGTTTTCGTCCGTTGGAAAGTCGATGGTTACGGACAGGTATGCTCGCGATTGTCGTCGATTCCAAAAATCGAGACGCGTTGGTGGCGCGCGTTCGCATCATTGCGGTCGATAGTACGTCGGTAACGGCGCTCGTCATCGGCCAAGTTGGGCGTGTCACGACCGATCATTTTCTCCTCGTGGCGCATCCCAAAACACCATGGTGGCATGATCGACGCTTTTGGATCGGCGCGCTCGCTGGCGGTGCCATAGGTACCGCGGTCACTCGCGTCGCGCGGTAGTAGTGGCGCTCGCTTAGCAGAGCATTGGGATTCTGATCGCCACGACGCCATCACGCACTTTTTCAATCGTTGTAAGCGTTTCTGAAAATGGACCGCAGTTCGGTGCGGTCGCATCAATGCGATACTTGCCGGCGACCAGCAACACCGAGCCCGTTGTATCGCCGCGCGCGGTAAGCGACGTACCACCATCAAGTGGCGTAAAGACTACGCGCGCGTCGCGTGGGGTGACGTTAAACGTAAGTCGCACACAGGTGCGTACAGGCAGTGACAGCGAAATGCGATCGCCGTCGCGCACACGCAGCAGCGTATCGCGGCGCGCGGCGCTGCACCCAACCGGCGCATTGGCAATCTCTGCGCGTACCGCCAATCGCGATGTGGCCGCGTGCTCGCTATTCCATCGGGCGACCGCAACCTCCTTGCCATCAATGAATATTGCTGCCGATTCTGATGCGATAATACGCAATTGCGCTCGTGCGAGTACGGCGGGTCGCGCGCGTTGAATTGGTGACGGCACTGGCACCGCAACCGATCGTAACGTGTCCGACATCCGCACGGTGTCGGGCAGCACGATCCGGGCAAACGTGTCTGTTGCGGCGGGCAGCGACATTTCATTGGCGAGGCGACGGTGCGTGAACCACTGTTGCGTCACGGGTCGCGTGCCGTCGAGCGACCATGCGGCGACGATCGCGACGGCAACGATCAGTGCGCCGATCAGCGTGCGCCGCGTCCGGCGCGAGTGCACGACGATCGGTGAAAGCGCGTCTACGGTGTGCATGGACACAGGGGGCGTCATCATGGCGACGCGATCACGCGGGGCGGCCGGCAGCGCGGCGAGTGCGTCACCAAGTGCCGCAGCGTTGATGTAGCGATCATCCGGTCGCTTGGCGAGTAGTCGCAGGACAATCGCTTCGAAGTCCGCCGAAAGCGCCGGAACGAGCGTGCGCAGTGGCGTGACGGGCGCCTCGAT
>JANYFO010000022.1 GCA_025362635.1 Gemmatimonadaceae bacterium
CATCAGCGTCAGCGTGATCGGGATGAGCACTTGTGCGAGCAGTAGCGCGACAAGGAAGGTGCTTACTACCGGCGCGACGACGCGAACGCCGGCCACGATGATAACGAGCGCAGCAACGGCGAGCAGCACGCGAAGTAGCCAAGGGAGCGCACCAGGCGGTCGGCGATCAGCGATGTCAGTAGTCACATCGACACGGTATTCGAAGAGCATCACGTCCGCCAGCGGCGGACTGCCTTTTGCGCGGCCCTTGCGGACCTGCTCAGCGTGAACATTTTTCAATTTGAGCGTTACAACATGTTGTTCCTGTTCGGCCATCGTAGGACGACCCTTGCCTCGAGAACCGCAAACAATGCCGTCCCCATTCCGTTTGGTTGCACGCACCTTGCTTGCAAGCGCGTTTGTCCTGCCGATCGCGCTGCACGGCCAGTCCGGCAACGGTTTCCTTTTTGGACGACCACATGTGACGGTGTCACTGCGTGGCGGCATTGCACAGCCAACAGCGAGCAGCGATGTCTTTGCGTTTTCGAGTCAACGACTCACGCTCGGACGCGGCGATTATTTGGGCGGCTCCTACGGCCTTGAACTCGGCCTTCGCGTCGCCGAGCGGTTAGACGTGCAATTTGGCGTTGCGTACAGCGATCGAAAGGCAAATTCCGAGTTTCGCGATTGGATTGACAATAATGACAAGCCTATCGAGCAGACCACGTCATTTCGTCGGACGCCGATAACGCTGGGCCTTAAATATTACCTCACCTCACCCGGTCGCACACTTGGTCGATTGGCATGGATTCCGGCTAAAATCGCGCCGTATGTTAGCGCTGGTGGCGGCATAATGTCTTACGATTATCGACAAAGCGGTGATTTCGTAGACTTTAAAACCTTGGATGTTTTTCATTCGACGCTGTCATCGCATGACGTTGCCGCGATGATGTACGGCGCCGTCGGGGTGGACTATTCGCTGACGCCAAATCTTAGTGTGATGACGGAGGCTCGCTATGACGCGTCGCGCGCCAAGATGAACAACGACTTTCAGGGATTTAATCATATCGATTTGTCGGCCCTTGCCGTGACAGCAGGCCTTAACGTTCGCTTCTGAGGGATACGTCATGCAAAACAGATTTTCTTTTCGAACGCGCGGCTCGCGCGTGGGTGCCTTGGCAGTATTGCTCGTTGTGGGCGTTTCGGCATTGCGCGCACAACCAACGGATTCGCGTTGGAAGCCGTGGTTGGGCTGCTGGGCGTCGAACGATTCCCTCACGGTGTCGCTGAACGGTCCCACGTCCTCGAACTTGGTGTGTGTCGCGCCATCGTTGGTGGGTGCAGGCGTCACCATTGCATCGGTCGCCAACGGCGGAATCATTGCGCAGGATGATCTAAACCCGACGGGCCAACGTTCGAGTCTTACGCGCGATGGATGCCCGGGTTGGGAAAGTGCCACTTGGTCAGTTGATGGAAATAGAATTTTGCTCCGCTCTGAATTTACGTGCCCGAGTGGCGTGACGCGAAAAGGCAGTGGGGTATTTGGCATATCTCCGGAAGGCGAATGGATTCAGGTGCAAGGTGTTGACGTGCGTGGCAACGCGGGTATTCGTGCAATGCGTTTTCACGCGGTAAATGTGCGCATCGCATTTGGCAGGAACACGGCTGCCACGCCGCAATCAGCGTTTGGATTTTCAACAGAGACGGCGAGAATTCTTGCTGCAGCGCCGATGCGCAACAGTGACATTCTTGATCTGTCGAAAAATGTGGACACGCCGGTTGCTGAAGCCTGGCTGACAGAGCTCGGTCAGCGATTTTCTCTAAACGCGAAAGAACTGGTTGCACTGGCCGACGGTGGTCTGCCTTCTCGCACGCTCGATCTGGTCGTCGCGCTCTCGTACCCGAAAACGTTTGCACTCGACAAGGCAACGCTGCGGCTGCCAAACGGCGGTAACGGTCGTGCCGATGCGTACGGCTCGCGCAGTGGTTACGGAACGTCACCGTGGGGGATGTCCAATGCCGTCGACATGCGCTGCGACGCTGGGTTTGATCGCATGTTTGCGTATGGCTACTACGCGTCGAGCATGAACAACCTGTATTGTGGTGGCAATAGATACGGCTACTCTCAGAATTATGGATACGGATACGGGAACGGGTATTATTGGGGACAGACACCTGTGATTATCGTGACCCGTGGCTCCGATGGATCG
>JANYFO010000023.1 GCA_025362635.1 Gemmatimonadaceae bacterium
GTCCAAACTGCGCCCAATGGTCAGTGACGATTTGTTCGACCGATTGCTTGCGCACCGCGATAATGTTGAGCCAAAAGAGCACTGCCCAGAGTCCATCTTTTTCGCGTACATGGTCGGAGCCGGTCCCGAAGCTTTCTTCGCCGCACAACGTGATGCGACCCGCATCTAATAGATTGCCGAAAAATTTCCAGCCAGTCGGTGTTTCGAAACATTCAATATTCAGTGCGCGCGCAACATGATCGACGGCTTGGCTTGTCGGCATTGATCGCGCGACTCCAGTGAGCCCGCGCGCGTATCCCGGCGCGCATTTCGCGTTGGCTGCGATCACGGCCAAACTGTCAGACGGCGTGACGAAAAAGCGTTGACCGAGAATCATATTGCGGTCACCATCACCATCGGATGCGGCTCCAAAGTCCGGCGCGACGTCGCCAAACAGTTCTTCGACTAACGTATGTGCGTACGTGAGATTTGGATCGGGATGTCCACCACCGAAATCCGTCAGTGGCTCACCGTTAATCACGGTGCCGTGTACGGCGCCGAGTCGACGCTCCAGAATGTCTATCGCGTAGGGTCCGGTAATCGCGTGCATGGCGTCGAAGCGAATGCGAAATCCGCTCGCGATGAGCGCTCGAATGGCAGCAAAATCGAATAACTCTTCCATCAGCGTCGCGTACGCGGCGACGGGATCGACAACTTCGATCTGCAAGTCGCCAACTGTTTGGATTCCAACCGCGTCGAGCGATACGGTGGGCAAATCGGCGATGTGATAAACACGCAGTGTGGCTGCGCGTGCAGCCACCGCGTTGGTGAATGACTCGGGCGCTGGTCCTCCATTGCCAACATTATATTTGATGCCGAAGTCGCCGTTTGGGCCACCAGGATTGTGACTCGCGGAGAGGATAATTCCACCTGCCGCGCCCTGTCGAATCAGATGTGATGCGGCTGGTGTTGAAAGCCATCCGTGCTGACCAACCACGACGCGCGTGATGCCATTTGCTGCGGCCATGCACAGGATGGTTTGTACCGCTTCGCGATTGAGATACCGTCCGTCGCCACCGATCACCAACGTTGCGTCGCGCGCAAGCGCCGCGACGTCGAACAACGCCTGCACAAAGTTTTCGAGATAGTGCGGTTGTTGAAAGACCGATGAGCGCTTGCGAAGTCCGGACGTGCCGGGTTGTTGGTCAGCAAAGGGCGCTGTAGCAATGGTAGGCATGATGGGATGTACGGAATGTTGGAGGAACGAAACCGTTTCTTGTTGCGAGGTGTTTGATGCGCGCACTGCTGTTGTACCCGATGATCTGTGCTGTCGGTGTGCTGCTCATACTAAGCCGCTGTATCCTACCAGCGTGAAGGTGTTTGGCCGTAAAAGCGTTTGTCGGCACCCGTATCGTGGTAATGCGCAAGCGCGCGACGTGGTGCAGAACAACGGCCTCGTCATGGAAAAAGCATTTGACAATCGTTAACGACTGGCCGCCTACATTGTCTATTCGCCGGGGCAAAGGCGCTACCACTTAATCGGCGAACACGCGAGCGACACGCAGAAGTGCGTTGTCTAGTAAGTGCTAGCCGAACCGGTAACGGCCGTGAACGCTAGGATAGCAGGGCAGTAGTGTTTCTACGTAGGCCCGACGGGTAAACTACGACATGCCTCCTAATCGCGCTGGCGCAGACAGTAGCACACGACCTAGCTCGCGCGGATCGGGGCCGCCCACTCGCTCGTTCCGCGAGCGTTTGGGTGCGGTGCGAAATATTCCGCCGTTTCTCGCGCTTATATGGCACACCAGCAAACCGCTCACGTTGTGGACGGTTCTCCTGCGGTTCGTGCGCGCGCTGTTGCCGGTTGCCACGTTGTTTGTTGGCAAGCTGATCATCGATGAAGTGATGGCGCGGAGCAGTGTACTCGGTGCGCCACGCACGCTCGGTGGTTGGCTCGCGAACGTTGCGTCACATCGCATGCTGTGGTTATTGGGTGCGGAGTTTGGATTGGCGGTGTTGTCGGATGTATTGGGTCGGTTAGTGTCGTTGTTCGATTCGCTGCTTTCTGAGCAGTTCTCGAACATCACGAGCATTCGACTGATGGAACACGCCGCCACGCTTGATCTCGAGGATTTCGAGGATAGCGAGCAGCAAGACAAGTTGGAGCGCGCGCGGCGTCAGGCCTCAGGGCGGATGTCGCTCATGAATCAATTGTTCGGTCAGGCGCAGGATCTCATCACAATAGTCAGTTTTGCGGTTGGCTTGGTCGCGTACGCGCCGTGGCTGATTGTGTTGCTCTTTTTCACGCTCATTCCAGCGTTCTTGGGCGAAGCATATTTTAACGAAAAAAGCTACGCGCTCGCGTACACGCGCACCGCCGATCGCCGCGAGTTGGACTATGTGCGACAAACGGGTGCGAGTGTCGAGACGGCGAAAGAAGTGAAAATCTTTGGGTTAAACGCTTTTTTGATTGATCGGTATCGGGTACTCGCCAACGACTTCTATCGCGCGAATCGCACGTTGGCGATGCGCCGCGCAGGGTGGGGCGGTGCGCTGACGGCGGTGGGCACCGGAGGCTACTACGTCGCTTATGCGTACATCGTGTTTCGCACGCTCACGGGTCAGTTTTCCATTGGTGATTTAACGTTCTTAGCCGGATCGTTTCGGCGATTGCGTGGTTTGCTGGACACGTTGCTTATTGGATTTACGCAAACTACGAGTCAAGCACTCTATCTCGACGATCTCTTTTCATTCTTTATGATTACGCCGGAGATACACTCGCCCAAAAATCCGCGCGCGTTTCCTCTGCCGATTATACGCGGTATTGAATTTGAAAACGTGGGCTTCAAATATCCTGGTGCCGATCGATGGGCGGTACGCCATATGTCGTTCACGCTGCGCGCTGGCGAAGTGCTCGCGTTGGTCGGCGAGAACGGTGCTGGTAAAACCACTATTGTGAAGTTGTTGGCACGCTTGTACGACCCGGTGGAAGGGCGCATCTTGGTGGATGGTCACGACATGCGAGGGTATGATCTGGACGAATTACGCTCCAATACTGGCGTGATCTTTCAAGACTTCGTGCGCTACAACATGACGGCGTCGGAAAATATTGCGGTCGGTCGCATTGAGGCGCGCACTGATTACGCGCGCGTAGAGGCGTCGGCCGAACGGAGTTTGGCGAGCGAGGTGATTGCGAAATTGCCGATGCGCTACGAACAGCAGCTCGGAAAACGTTTTCGCAGCGGTGTCGATCTTTCCGGTGGTGAATGGCAAAAAGTCGCGATTGCGCGCGCGTACATGCGTGATGCACAGCTCCTGATTCTTGACGAGCCAACCGCCGCGCTCGATGCGCGCGCGGAGTACGAGGTCTTTCAGCGATTCAAGGAGCTAAGCACAGGGAAAACAGGTGTGATCATCTCGCATCGTTTTTCGAGCGTGCGCATGGCGGATCGTATCCTAGTGTTGGCCGATGGGCGCGTTGAAGCATCGGGCACGCACGAAGCGCTTTTGGCGCAGCACGGTCGCTATGCCGAACTGTTTGAGTTGCAGGCCGCTGGCTATCGGTGACGATGTGCGGAGTGTGACGCATCGTTGTACCGCGCAACAAATCGTCGATCAATAGCACCTTTTAATTGTAGCGCCCAGCGCGAATGACTCAGCACGCCGCGCCAACGCAGGAGGGCCCGTCCGTCGGCCGTATCGAGAATGAACATCGTGTGACGTTGCGGCGTGAACGTGCGGATGTGGCCCAGCGTGTTGCCGGTCACACAGCGCAGATTATGGGCTAACACGGCGCCGCTGCGAACGGCGTATACACCGGATCGAGTGACCCACGGCGAGGCCAAGTGTGAGACGCAATCGCCTGCACCCCACAAGGCATCACCGTTTACCGCACGCAGTGTCGCATCAACTGATAAAAATCCCTCAGCGTCCGTCGCGCATTGTGAGGCCCGAAAGAGTGGCGGTGCCGCGGCACCCGTGAGCCACAGCGTAAACTCACTGGCAATACTGCGTCCGTCCGATAGCTGCACCTCGCGCGACGTTACACGCGTGGCGGTCGCACTCGTCTCGACGCGCACCCCGCGAGTTGCGAAAAGCGCGACCGTTCGATTCGACATGCGCGTGCTGAATTCGGGCAAGAGTCGCGGTGCCGCGCTGAGTATGGTCGGTGACAACGGGCGATCGAGCGTGTGCGCGCGAGTCAGCAGTGCGAAGGCGAGTTCGCAACCTGCCGCACCACCCCCCACGATGCAGCACGGCAACGGTTTGCCATCGGAACGCGACGTGAGCAGCTCGGTCGCTCGCTTCAATAATGCATGCCAAGCGCGAAGCGGACGCGTCGCGTACGCGTATTCGCGAACACCCGGTAGATCATGTCCCGGAGACACCGCGCCAATGTCCACCGAACACCAATCACCGTCGATTGACGCATGGTCTGCACGTACATGCGCGTGAGTGTTCGTCACCGCAATTTGATGGACGGTCCCTGCGACAAATTGCGCACCCGCAGCACGGCATAAAGCCGCGAGGTCAATACTTAGCGCACGCTCGGTCACCGCACCACGCAACTGCGCGGGCATCATCCCCGAATACAACTGCTGCACATCTGGCGACACGAGTACAAGCTCACCGTCAAACCGACGTTGCGCTGCAGATCGCAAGACCTCGACGTGCGCGTGCCCGCCGCCAATCAAAATCAGTCGACGGGTCGCACTCATGAGGTCCTCTGGCTGGCATTCACCCAAACCACCGAAAGTATCGAGCGAACAGTGACTTGACCGTCGGGGTAAGCTTGCGTCGTCGCCAAACGTCCGCGCTCTTCCGCAACATCTCGCCCTGCGTCGGATACGGATGCATGGTGCGACCAATCGCGCCAAGACCGAGTTTGGCCGTCATCGCCAACACCACTTCTCCAATATTTTCGCCCGCATGTTCGGCCACGATAGTCGCGCCGAGAATGCGATCAGTTCCCTGCGCGAGCACCATGCGACAAAATCCCTCCGTCTCATCGTCCAGTCGGGCGCGATCAACGTCGTGCAATGGCACCGTCACCATGTCCGTCGGCACACCGCTCGTGTGCGCGTCGTTTTCCGACATTCCCACGCTGGCCACTTCGGGGCTGGTAAACGTCACGCGCGGCGTCACCAGCGCACTTGCTTTACCGCGTCCAAAAAACAGCGCATTCTGCACAACAAGCCGCGCCTGAAAATCCGCCGCATGCGTAAACTGCAGCGTCGAGCACACATCACCCACGGCGTAAATACGGCGATTCGATGAACGCAATCGATCATTCACGTGCACGCCGCGCGTTACATCAAACGTCACGTGCGCCGCGTCCAATCCGAGATCTTGTACGTTTGGGGTACGTCCAACTGCCAGCAACAGCGCATCCGTTGTGAACGTCTCCGTAACACCGCCGTATCGCACATCAACGTGTGCAAACAATGCGCTTTTGGTGACCCGCTCAATCTGCACATCGTGCAATATCCGAACGCCATCGTGCGCGAGGGCCTGCTCGACTATTTTCGCGGCTTCGACCGACTCGCGCGGCAGAAGTTGCGCATCACGATTCAGTAGCGTTACACGCGTGCCCAGTCGTGCGAATGCCTGTCCAAGCTCGCACCCGATTGGTCCACCGCCAACAACGACGAGATGCGTCGGTCGTCGGGTGAGCGAAAAAATAGTTTCGTTTGTAAAAAACGGGATATCGGAGAGGCCGGCGATAGACGGCACCGTTGCACGTGCGCCGGTCGCAATCACACTACGACGAAACACGAGTCGTTGCTCGCCAACGCGCACGGCATCGTCCGCAACGAAACGACCTTCGCCAAGAAACACATCAACACCGAGGTCGCGAAAACGCGCGGCGCTATCTATGACCGAAAGATCTGCGCGCACTTTGCGCATGCGTTCCATTGCAGCGGAAAAATCGCCGTCGCCGTGCACCGGCGGTCCGCCAAAACGAGCCGCTGCCGTCCGTGTTTCGTGCCACGCGCGGGCCGCTCGAATCACCGCCTTCGACGGCACGCACCCCACATTCAAACAGTCACCACCCATGAGATGGCGCTCCACGAGCGCGACGCGGGCGCCGAGTCCGGCAGCGGCAGCCGCGGTCACGAGTCCGCCCGTACCGGCGCCGATCACCACCAGATGGTACCGCGCGGCGGGCGTGGGATTGACCCACGACGGAGGCCGGACTTGCTCGCGCAAACGTTGATCATGCGCGTCGTCCGTGAGCAGTGTGGGAACGGTTCCAATACGAGTATCCACGTTCATTGTGCTCGTTCCGATTGAGCGAGTGCGCGACGGGCGACCCGCGTAACGAGGGTGGTCACGGCGATGGTGGCGAGGAGACCGAGTACGAGCAGCGCATAGTACCCCGTATCGCGGACGGGTGCGCCACCACTTGCTACTCCTGCGACATCACCCGCAAGTTTGCCGTAGTAGACATACAGCACAGTGCCCGGCAACATGCCAACGGATGCGATGACAAAGTCGACTAACCGCACTTGCGACAATCCCAGTGCGTAATTGAGCAGCGAAAACGGAAAAACCGGTGAAAGGCGCAGCAAAAACACGATTTTGCGCCCATTGTCTGCGATGGCCTGATCCAACGCACGAAAGCGCGCGTTCCCGGCCAATCGTCGCTCGACAAACCCGCGCGCAACATACCGGGAGACGAGGAACGCCGCCGTCGCGCCAAGCGTTGCAGCGGTTATCGCGTAGGCGATGCCCAAGCTGAGTCCGAAGATGGCACCCGCTGCCAACGTGAGCAAAGAACCAGGGACGCCCACAATTGCCGCGATCATATAACCGCCGATGAACACGATTGGGCCGAGCGCCCCCAATTCATGGACCCAGTTCGCAAACATGGGTACGTATCGTGCGCCGAATCGGCCAAAGAGTATAACTGCCGAAATCGCGAGTACCGCGAGGGCAAGCATGCGCATCAGGCGCGGCGTGCTGGTCGGCTGTGGCGTAATCAGTGGTGGCATGGCGGTACATCCGGAAGTGGAAATTTCGGGACACGCATCACCGGGGTGTGCGACTGCGAGGACTACGGACAGTATCCCAATCTGAGAACAGCGCGGCGTTGGCGCCGCCTCTCCGCAGAAATCTGGATGCAAACGTGTGGCGTAATACCCGAGACTCTAACTAACTAAATCATGCCGCTTCGCTTTTGCTTTCTCCCGCACAGAGTGCGCCATGTTGGCTTTGCGGTGTGTGCTGCGGCTTTCTTCGCGGTGTACGTTCCGGGGTTGACGACGCTTTCCGCCCAGACACGTTCTATGGATCAGTCGACATTTGACGCGCTGCTGCACGCGAACGTGAGCCGCGGTATGGTGGATTACGATGCCTTCGCCAAGGCGCCCGAGTTCAAGGCGTATCTTGGCCAATTGGCCAAGATTGATCCGACGACGTTGTCACGTACTGATGAGTTGGCGTTTTGGATTAACGCATACAACGCTTATACGATTGCACTCATCAACGCCCACGGTGAGCGCCAATCAATTCGCAACATCAACAAAAGTTTTGGTGTGGTAAAAGCGTTTGGTCCGTGGAAAGAAAAACTTGCGATGATCGGCGGCAAAGCCTATGGCCTTGACGAAATCGAGCAAGATATCATCCGGAAACGCTTCCAAGAGCCGCGTATTCATTTCGCGCTCGTGTGCGCCGCGATGGGTTGTCCGCCTTTGCGTAGCGAAGCGTACGTTGGCCAAAGGATTGACGCGCAACTTGACGAGCAGGCGCAAATATTTCTGCTGAAATCGCCGACGAAAAATCGCGTCGACATAGCCTCCAAAACAATATATGTCAGTCCAATTTTTGTCGAGTTTCGCGACTATATCAAAGACTTTGGCGGTTCAAACGCTTCCGTTGGAAAGTTCATCGCGAAGTTCTATCCGGCTAGCCCAGAGCGCGACTTGTTGAACAGCGGCATGTTCACCGTGTCGAAGACCAATTACGATTGGTCGTTGAACAGCAAGGCTAACGCGGAGAAGAAATAGTGGCGGGCACGTTGGCTGGTGTGCCGCAATTGTATCGCATTGCGCGCAAGCCAGTGGGCGACGAAGCGCGTCGATTGCTTACGGCGAATTGGAACGCACTTGATGCATCAATGCGCGTACCGCAACAGATGTTCGGTAAGCAGGGTAACGGCTGTGGCGCAACCATTGGTGCAATGCCGCGATGCGACTTTGCCTGCCGCGGCTGCTACCTCAATGCCGACGCCAATAAAATTCCGGCCGAGTCGGTCAGTGCGATCAAGGCACAGATGCGTGCGCTGCGACCGGTGTTGGGCAACGCCGGCAATTTGCAGTTAACAGACGGGGAGGTCACGCTCCGTCCGGTTGAAGAGATCATTGAATTACTGCGGTATGCGCAGTCCCTCGGCCTCATCCCGATGTTAATGACGCATGGCGACTCGTTCCGCCGTCGTCCAAAATTGCTTGAGCAGCTCATGGTGGAGGGCGGTCTTGTTGAAGTGAGCATTCACGTCGATACGACACAACGTGGACGTGTTGGTGAGCAGTGGCGCCGCGCTAAAACTGAGGCGGAGCTGAATCCGTTGCGTGCGGAGTTTGCGCGGATGATTCGAGCGACGCAGCGCACGACCGGCCTACCGTTACGTGCGGCGACAACGATGACCGTTACGCGCGACAATCTGCACGGCGTGGCAGACGTAGTACGCTGGCTCACACATAACACCGACGCGTTTCGCTTAATCAGTTTTCAACCCATCGCGCAGGTGGGGCGAACGGAAGACGGTTACGGCGGGGGGGTTGATGTTGAGGCGCTGTGGGATCATGTGGCCGACGGATTAAATGTGCCAGGTGGCGCGGTGCGAATGGCGGAGATGGGGGTGTGGTTTGGGCACCAGTCGTGCAACCGAATGGTGAATGGCGTCGTGGTGCACGCAGATAACCATGAACCAGTATTTTACGCGGTCCGTGATGGCGAATCCGCAATCGACGTGCGTGTGGTCGACGGCTTCCTGCAACGTTTCGGCGGCATATCGTTTCGCTTGGACTCCGCAAGCGAGCGCGTCGCGCGCTGCATCGGTATTGTTGCCGCTGCCCCTGCATTTATTTCCCGCAGCGTGCTTGCCTTTGCTCGGCAGTGGACGCAGCGGGCAGGAGCCGGCTCGTCATGGCGCGGTGCGTGGTCCTTGTTGCGTGGAAAGGCGCGGATGACGCCACTCGTGTTGGTTAGTCATCATTTCATGAACCGCGACCAATTGCTGTCTCGTGAGGGTCAAGAACGACTATCGCATTGCGTGTTCAAGGTGCCGATCAATGGAGAGATGCTGTCGATGTGCGAAGTCAATGCGCTCGGCGTTCGCGAACAGTATTACGCTGAACTCGCGAACGCCGGTTGACTTAATGCACGATTACAACGATGCGCGATGTCTAGCGCTTAGGTTTTAACGCCAGCTTTTCTTCCACTTTGCCGAGCGTCTGCTGCGCCTTGCCTTTAAGCTGTTCGCCTTTGCCTTTCATCTGTTGACTCACGTCACCCGTGAGTTCCGCAGCGGCGCTACGCACGCGGCCTTTGGCTTCCGTCACCGCGCCGTTCACGCGATTTTTTGCGCCTTTGTCGCTCATGTCCGACATATCATGACTCCTTCCTCGAATGGTCGCATGCCCGGTCAAGTGGATCGGGTCGGCGTGATCGACGCCGCAGGAGGGGGAGGAGCAAAATTCAGGCCGAATACAGACGTGCGCATATGCGCGCTCACTTCGGCTTCTCGTACTCCTCCGTCGGCATCTTAAAGGCTTGCACCAGTTTGGCATCTCCCTCGAGACCCAGCACTCGCTGCGCGACGTAGTCACCAACGACCGGACCAAACTTAAACCCCTCGGCCTGACCGACGCCTGCAATCCACGCGTTGTGCGCATCGGGGAGTCGATCAATGATGAAGTTTTGGTTCACACTCGATTCGTAGTGGCATGATCGCGTTTCAATGAGTGGTGCTTTCGCCAGCGTTGGGAAACGAAGCGCCACGAATCGACGGGAAC
>JANYFO010000024.1 GCA_025362635.1 Gemmatimonadaceae bacterium
CCGCCGCATCAAAGATTTCGATGGCGACTGGCGACGAAGGCGTTGTTCGCAAATAGTAGTCAATCACCGCACCACTCTCAGGATTTGGTGCTTGTGGCTCGTCCTTTTGCAGCGGAGTGCCGTTATCATCACCTTGCGAAAAATTTACCGCGTCGGCCGGCTTGAACAGAAATGCATCTGCCTTTGTGACCGTGTCATTGAGTTGACGCAACACGCTAATGTCATCGATTACCCAGATGCCGCGACCATGCGTGCCGATCACAAGATCGTTGCCGTAAATTTCGAAATCGCGGACTGACGTGACAGGCAGATTGAGTTGCAAGGTCTGCCAATTGTCCCCGTCATCGAAGGACACGTACGCGCCCCGTTCTGTTCCCGCAAAGAGCAATCCTTGTCGCGTCGGATCTTCTTTTACCGTGTGTACGTACACGCCCGCTGGCAGGCCTGTACTAATGCGCTGCCACGTTTTCCCTTGGTCGCGCGTGCGAAAAATGTACGGTTCAAAATCCTGCAATTGATGTCGATCAACGCTTGCGTACGCCGTGTTAAAATCGAAGTGCGACGCCTCAATCATCGTGACGCGACTCCAGGCCGACATGGCGGATGGCGTCACGTTCTGCCACGACCGGCCATCGTTGGTGGAGACATGAATCCATCCATCGTCCGTACCAACCCACACCATCGGCACGAAGAGCGGCGACGGCGCAATGGTGTAAATCACGCCACGTTTGCCATTGCGGTCGCTGTGTGCAGCGGCCGCAGCATCGAGCGTTGTAGGCGGTGTACCTTCGGGTCGCGTAAGGTCTGGGCTTATCTGCGTCCAGTTCACTGCGCCATCGGTCGTCTTAAACACGTACTGACTCGCGTAGTACAACGCGCGCGGATCGGCCTTCGAGAACACGAGCGGTTGCGTCCAATCCGCGCGCGCTTTCTCCGGTCCTTTGGGCGACGTGGTTCCGGGCACAGGCACATTGAGCTCGAGATCGTGACGATTACCCATGCCACCAAAAATGATCCCCGGATGTAACGCGTCGCCCGCCGTGTAGCCGCTCTCGCCGCCCGCACCAATCGGTTCCCAATCACGCATCGAAATTTCCGCGAACTTGCCACGCGAACAGACCGCGACCGCACCGCTATCCTGTTGCGCGCCCGTCACCCAATACGGAGAGCGATAGTCCACCGAGATATGATACAGCTGCGCTGTGGGCTGATTCAGCCACGAACTCCACGTGACGTCGCGCGCATCGTCGACCGTGGCGTTACGCGTGACAATCGCCCCCTGATCGCTGGCGACAATCATCGTATTCGAATCGTCCGGCGACACCCACGCTTGGTGATAATCATCGCCGCCTGGTGAGCCACGCATCGCGACCCACGTTTTCCCCCCATCTTTCGAGCGATTCACCGCCACGTTTGGCACGTACACGATGTCCGCATTTTTTGGATCGACGGTTACTTTCTCGAAATACCATCCGCGGCCCCACAACGCTTGATCGTTCGACAGTTTGGTCCATGTTGCGCCAGCGTCGTCGGAACGAAAAAACCCGCCCTGTCCTGCAGCAGCGGTCGCACCACCCGGTCCAGTCGCTACTGGCGCCGACATCGTCGCCGTGACTTCCGGAACCAAGCAGTCCACCACAGCATAAAGTCGATTTGAATTTGTTGGCGCGACGGCGATGCCCGTGCGTCCAATACCATTCGCCGGAAGGCCATTCGTGAGCGGCTTCCACGTGGTGCCACCGTCAATCGATTTATAAATGCCGCCGCCCGGACCATTTGTTGGCGCATACGTGAACCACGGCGGACGTCGCGTATTCCAGAGACCCGCGTATACGATCTGCGAATTATTCGGGTCAATCACGACTTCGACGGCACCGATATTCTCGTCCTTGAACAGCACCTTGGTCCACGTGCTGCCGCCGTCAGTCGAGCGAAACACTCCCCGCTCTGCGTTGGGTGCATACAAATGACCGATCGCTGCGACAAATACAATATTCGGATTTTTCGAATCGACCGCGATCTTGCCGATATGCTGCGTGTCCGCGAGTCCGAGATGCTTCCACGATTTGCCCGCATCAGTGGACTTATACATGCCGTTGCCAAAGCCCACCGAGTCGCGCAAGGTCGATTCGCCGCTGCCAACGTACACGATGTCCGGCGCTGATGCCGCCACCGCAATCGCGCCAATGGACGCCACAGGTTGCGAGTCAAATATTGGTGTCCATACGCGGCCAGCGTCCACAGATTTCCAAACGCCGCCGTTCACCGCACCGAAATAAAACTCGTTTGGTCGACCAGGCACGCCACTCGCCGCCGCAACGCGACCACCACGAAACGGACCGAGGTTACGCCACTTGAGACCAGCGTATGCCGCTGTCGGTTGCGGCGTGCGCACAATTGTATCCGCGAGCGCAACGCCATCGGACGTAAAAGTGGTCGGCAGCACTTCCGTTCCGACGCTCGGCGTTCCGACGCTCCGCGCTGATGAAGCCTGCAGCGCACGGTGCAATACGGGATCGAGCACGGTAAGTGCGCATCCTACACGGCCAGCCAACGTGAGGAACGCACGCCGAGAAACGTCATCAGACACAGGAGTAGGGACTGGGGAATAAGGACGGAAAGCAGCAACTGCAACACCTACATCGACGATCGGTGCAATCCGGAAAGCGCTGCAGCAAGGGTCTGATACAGGTCATCGACACGGAACGGCTTTTGAACAAAACCGGCAAGCCCCGCGCCAATGAACGTGCGCTCGACGTCAACATTACTGTATCCCGACATCAAAATTACCGGTACCGAAACATTCGTCTTCTGCAGTTCACGCAACGCGTCTGCCCCATCCATCACCGGCATCGTGAGATCAAGCAACACGGCGCGAATCTCGGCATGATGCACGGCGAAGAGGTCGACCGCCTCGCGGCCGTTTTCCGCGAGCATGACCGTGAAGCCTCGTCGCACCAGCAACGAGCGCGCAGCGGAGCGTACTCCAGCATCATCATCCACCACTAAAACAATTCCGTGTCCATCGATCGCGGCGACGGACACCAACGGCGCGTCGCGACGCACGCCTTCGCTTGGCGGAAAGTACAGCGAAAATGTCGTGCCCACGCCAACCGTGCTCGCAACCATAACTGCACCTCCGTGACCGCGGACAATGCCGAGTGTAGCGGCAAGTCCCAGTCCGCGCCCCGTAAACTTTGTCGTGTAGAACGGGTCAAAAATGCGTTGCAGCGTTTGATCGGCCATGCCAGACCCGCTGTCAATCACATCCATGACCACATAGAGACCGGGCAGTAGCGGTCCACCGAACGTGGTCGCAGACGGCGTGGTCCGGTCGACGGTCGCGACCCGCGTTCGCAGTAAAATCTCACCGTTGCGCTCATTTAAACTATCGGACGCATTCGTGATCAAATTCATCAAGATCTGTCGAAGCTGCGTGGCATCACCTTTCACCAGCGGCAACTCGTCCGCAAGATCAAGCGTGAGCGTTGCGCGTTTCGACACCACTGTTTTTAACAGCTGCAGCATTTCGGACGCGAGGTCGGAGAGCGAGACAGGCTCAATAATGAACCGGCCCTTGCCTGAGTACGCCAAAAGTTGTCGTGTGAGATCGGCCGCCCGTTGCGCGGCACGCTCAATGTTTAACACCGTCTCACGTGCTGGCGACGTCACCGGCAAGTCCAACAGAGCGATACTCGCGTTCGTGAGTACGCCGACCAGCAAATTATTAAAGTCGTGCGCGATGCCGCCGGCGAGGACGCCGAGCGATTCGAGCTTTTGCGTTTGCCGCAGCTGACTTTCCATCTGCGTGCGCTCAATTGCAATTTCGGTTTCTTGCGTGATGTCTTCGATCGCACCAACGTGTCCTGAAAATCGGCCATCCGGCGTACGGACCGCCGCCACCGTCGCTCGTAGATATCGCACGCGGCCACTTGGACACAGCAGTCGATACTCGTCCCGCGTATCACATTCGTTTCGAACAGCATTTTTACCCGCCAGCGCGATACGCTCGCGATCATCCGGATGCAGCCGCTCGCGCCAGTGCTCGGCAAGAAACTCTTCCAGCGTACAATCAAACAGTTCTAGTAATCGTGGATTCGCGAAAATCGACGCACCCTGCGCATCGGTGAGCCGAATACCAATCGGCGACGCCGCCCACAGCGTACGAAAACGTTCCTCGCTCTCGCGCAGTGCTTGCTCTTGCGTCCGCTGCGTCGTGATATCCGCGATTAATCCGTGCACCGACACTGGCCGACCCGTCTCGTCGCGATCCACCTCACCCGACATACGAATGACCAAGCGGCGACCACTGGGCAACAGCGTTTCAGCTTCAACCTCGTACGGTTCGCCCGTCGCAATCGAATGCTCTACGGCCTCCAAATAGCGTGCATTGCTCACCGAATCGAAGCGTGACTGCGCCGCAGCAAATGACAACACTTCATCCGGCGCAAACTCAAGCAGCGCGCGCGTCGTGCCTGACCACCATAGTTCACCGCTCTCCAACGAGCGTACAAAACTCCCCATGCGCGCCCGTTGCAGCGCGCGTTCGAGCTCGCGTTCGGAGCGACGCAGTACATGCTCTGCGTGACGTCGTTCGGTCACGTCTTCCGCGGTGCCCGTCATCATCGTTGGCGTCATCGCGCGATCATGCTCCACTTCACCACGCGTGTGCAAGATGCGTATCACACCGTCCGCGCGCCGCATCGGCATTTCAAAATCGAAATTTGACTCACCCGCCAACGCACGTTGTTGCCGCACGACGAATTGCTGACGGTGTTCGTCATCGATTGCCGAGGCTAACACGAGATCGCACGACGGCGTCGTGCCGGGATCGATGCCCATAATGCGGAACATTTCTTCTGACCATGTGACCACATTTGTTGCCACGCACCACGTCCAACTCCCGATGCCGGAAATGCGTTGTGCAGACCGCAGTTGTTGTTCGCTTTGCTGCAAGGCCTGCGACGCACGCCGCTCTTCGGTGATGTCTAACACGACACCGATCACGCGACGAACTGGCGTGCGGAGATCTCCCTGCACATCCGCGTGAATTCGCACCCAACCTTGCGTGCCGTCCACGCGCGTGATGCGACAATCTTGTCGCAGCGGCCGACCTGCGTGGCGCGACGCACTCATTGCGTCGCGCAACGCTTGCAGGTCGTCGGGATGCATTCGATCGCGAAACGTCGACCAATGGATGATCCCGTGCGATGCATCGAAGCCAAAAATCACCCCAATATTTGGCGCGAGGTACGAGGTGCCAGTGCTCAAATCGAGATCGAATACCCCAGCACCAGTCGCGACGAGTACGTGGTGGAGTTGCTCTTCACGCTTGCGCAATGCACCCGCATCACCCGCATCGGGCGGCAGTATCGCTTCGTCGTCTCGCGGGACCATAGGGCTCACACGTCAACTGTAGGCAAGGATTGCGTCTGCTGCGGAGGATGCAGTGGAGCGGACAGCGCGTCAAGTTGGCTCCCACTGCCAATTCGTCTGGGACATCGTCCGACCGCTGGGAGGCGAGTGCCGTTGAGTACCGCATGGTTGGGGCGAGCGCACGATCCACGTTTACTGCTAGCGTGCGCCGTGACGGATGTGCTACTTACGTCCACACACTGTCGCGTATTCCCGCCCCTGACGCACGTCGCTCTCTATGCATCTCGCACCGATCGACCTCGGCATCATCGCCTTCTCGATCCTCATCTCGTTTCTGCCGGCGCTATTCTTTTACAAGCGAGCGGGATCGAGCACGACCGAATTTTTTACATCGGGCCGCGCTGCGCCGTGGTGGTTGGTTGGTATTTCAATGGTCGCCACCACGTTCAGTACGGATACGCCCAATTTCGTGACTAACATTGTCCGCGAAAAGGGTGTCTCGCAAAACTGGGTGTGGTGGTCGTTTCTGCTCACAGGAATGTTGACGGTTTTTTTCTACGCGCGACTGTGGCGGCGGTCTGGCGTGGTCACCGATCTGGAGTTTTACGAACGGCGATATTCCGGCAAAGCGGCAACGTTCGTGCGCGGGTTTCGCGCGATCTACCTCGGGTTGTTTTTCAATTGCGTAATTATGGCAACCGTCAACTTAGCCGCTGTGAAAATCGGCAATGTTGTACTCGGCTGGCCTGAGTGGCAGACGTTGATTGTCTGTGCCACGATGACGATTTTCTTTGCGATGGTGTCCGGTTTGTGGGGCGTGCTGGTGACGGATTCACTGCAGTTTTCAATTACGATGACGGGCACATTTGCGCTGGCCTACTACGCGCTTGATCACCCGGCCGTGGGTGGGTTGTCCGGGATGTTGCAAAAGGTCGATCCCAAGTTGCTGAACGTCATGCCCGACTTCAGTGATTGGCCAACCGCTCTCGCAATTTTTATTATCCCGATTACGGTCCAGTGGTGGTCCGTGTGGTATCCAGGCGCGGAGCCGGGCGGTGGTAGCTACATTGCGCAGCGTATGCTCGCTTCCAAAACGGAAAATGATGCGCTCGGCGGGACGCTGTTGTTCAATACGTTGCACTATGCGATGCGCCCGTGGCCGTGGATCATTGTCGCCTTGTGTTCGACGATCGTCTACCCCACGTTGGCGAGCATTCGCACTGCGTTTCCCTACGTAAATCCAAGTCTGATTGGCAACGATATGGCCTACCCCGCCATGCTCGTCTTTCTGCCAGCTGGATTTTTAGGCTTCATGATTGCCGGCATGTTGGCCGCGTATCGCAGCACGATCGAAACGCATCTGAATTGGGGTACATCGTATCTCGTGCATGATTTCTATCGTCGCTTCATCAAGGCCGATGCGACGGAAAAACATTATGTGCTTGTTGGTCGCATCACCACGGCCATGTTGATGGTGATTGCGGCGTTACTCACGTTCACGCTGCAAACAGCCGCCGAAAGCTTCAATCTTATTTTGTCGATCGGGGCGGGCACGGGACTCATTTACTTGCTGCGGTGGTTCTGGTGGCGCATCAATGCGTGGAGCGAGGTGGCGGCCATGGGATCGTCGTTTGTGATCTCCATCGGATTTTTTGCGGCAGGCAAAATGGGCCACGCCGTACCGGCGCATTGGACGCTTATTCTTACTGTCGTTATATCGACGATTGTTTGGGTAACCGTCACATTTCTTACTGCGCCAACAGAACGGGCAACGCTGCTGTCGTTTTATAAGCTTGTACGACCAGCCGGTCCGGGATGGACCGCCATTCGAGCAGAAGCAGGGGTCGGTCCGTCGCCCGATAGTCTGACCGTGTCGTTGGCCGGTTGGGTAATTGGCTGCACGTTTGTCTACTCTGCGCTTTTCGGCACTGGCAGCTTTTTGTACGGTAAGACAAACATCGGATTTGCATGGCTGGCGGTGTTTATCGTCAGCGGCATTGGATTGGTAAAGGTGTTCCGCATGGGCAGCACGAAGACGGTGGTGTAGCCTCCAACCTCGAAGACCGCGAGCAAACCCCTGCACCGGGCCTCGCGGTTTTCGATCCCTAATCCCTAATCCCCAATTCCGCCGGCGCACTACCTTTCGTAAATAGCATCGTCTTTCGTGCGCCTTTGTGCTCCACTTGCACAATATTGACCTGATCTGCATGCAACTCCGTCAGCATCTGATTCCGCACCTTGGCGCCACGCGCACTGTTCGGGAGCACTGCGCGAAAACAGATCCAATACAATTCTTTCTCACGTCGAACGCCGCACGGTTGCAGAACGATCGGCATGTTAACCGAATTCGCTACCGTAAAGTGCGCTCCCACATATCGCGCCACATCAATGTCTAACGCGGACGAATCCTTTGGCGGCTTCTTCCCTACAAATCGCGCCACGACTGCCGAAAAGTCATCCGCAAAGGCACGCACGCTAAATGTCGCGCCATTCGCATCCGGTGTAATTACCGTCAGCGTAGTGTGAATTGGATGCGCATGCGCAGCACTGGCCGCGACTGCAACACCAACCAGCGCGCGCCTCAAAATCCGTCGTACCGAACGCATTACGAGCCGTTTCATAAAGCGCCTCACCTTGGAAACCGCTCCCACGCCCAGCCGGTCGCGACAACGGCGATCAGTGCGGACACACCCACCAATCGCATCTGAAACGCACTTGGACCGCCGACGCGACGCGGCAGCAGCTGCAGCCCGCGATCCACGATCCAAAAACACACGGCAGCGCCACACAACACCACGATCTGCCCGAGCTCGATGCCGATATTAAAGCCAAGCAGTGGCAATGCAATCTGCGCGACAAACAAACTCTTGAGATATCCCGCGAAACCAGCACCATGCACAAGCCCGAACGCTCCGGCAAAAATCGGACGATGTCGAGCGCCCGGTCCTTCTGCGGCACGCTCGCGCAAAATCAAATTCTCAATACCCGTTGCAACAATCGTAACTGGAATGAAAAATTCCACAAGTTTCGTCGGCAAAACCAAAATGTCGGTGACGGCCAGCGCCAGCGTGATCGAGTGTCCCACAGTGAACGCGCTGATCACCCACATTGCCGCCCGCCAATCGCGACCGCGATAAATGGCCGCGAGCACGAGCAGAAACAAAATATGATCAGCCGCGTCGATCGCGACGATATGATGAAATCCAACTTGAAGAAACGCCCACATCTCCGACACGCCTTAATTCTCCACCGCGCGTTGAGCTGCGCTGGCCATCAATGGTTGACCGGCAGCCTTCGCAATAGCAGACGCATGGCGTTCCAACAACGGATCTGGCGTGTGCAACTTTAAAGCGTCGCGCATCATCACCATCGCCTCAGCGCTGCGACCCGACTTGTACAGCGCCCATGCCACCAAATCGTAACCATAAATATCTTTACGATCAACAAGTTCATCCTGCGCCTTTTGCAACACTTCACTGACGCGAAGTCCGTGGTCGAGCAGATACAAACTCCACGCGCGGTGGTAAGCACCGGGCTGCTGTGTAACTGCAATTTCGAGCGTGTGAAAGTACTCATCCGATTTTGCACTGTCGCCCAAAGCGGCGTATGCATCGCCAATAATTCCCAGAGTTGCCGGATCGAGCTGTTCAGCAATGGCGCGTTCGCCCCAATCGATAGCTGCCTTG
>JANYFO010000032.1 GCA_025362635.1 Gemmatimonadaceae bacterium
GCAGCGGTGCGATACCCGCCTTCTCCCGGGCGCGGTCAGCGTCGCGATCACCAAAGCGCACCGGCTGCCCGCTGCGCGCGACCTCCGCCACGATGCCCTCACCGAGTCGGACCGGTTGCCGCGGACGTTCCGCACCGCGCAGTGTCCGCACGGCGGTGATCAAGATGTCTTTGTCGAGATCCGGAATGCCTATGGTGGCACCGTCCGCACGCGTTGCGCGCATCGCCTGTCGGCACAGCTCGCGCATGATCTCCGATTCGTCCAACGAGCGCGCCAACGCAGCACCTGCCTCTTGCAATCGCTGTAATCGTTCGGCACGCTGCTGCGCGAGCGAGTGCAGCGCATCATAGGCAATGCGTGCGGCCAAATGTCGGACGACGCAACTGATATCGCGTCGCTTCGCGATGGAGGGTCGTCGTCCATCGCGTGGACTGGACAGCTTGATCGTGCCCAGCAGCTCGTGTTCGGCGCCGTACAACAGCGCGAGTACTATATCTGTGGGCAGCCACGAGATGCCGTTGCCGCGTGGTGCAGGATCGACACCAAAAAATTCGCGCGCGACCCACGCATCGCTTCCATCCAACAGCAGCAGCTCGTCCACACGATAGCGTTCGAGATGGGCGAGTCGGCGGCGCCATGCGGCTCCCGGCAATGGCTGCAAGGGGTGTCCAACATCATCACCATGCTCCGATGTTTCGACGGACACGGTGAGCGTGATATTCATCGAAGCGTCGCGCAGCGTAATGAGCACGCGATCAAAACCAAACGATTGCAACGCATCGGCGGCCGCGCGCGCACGTGTCGCTGGCGACGTTCCACGATCAATCGCGTGGAGCGCGTCAGCCAAGGTGAACGGGGCGGCACGAAGCGGTGGTGTCAGTATTGGAGACATGCGTTAAGTAGAGACGAACGTCCCGAGCCACCGAAACAGTTCTACATCTGAAGCATAACCGGCGTGTTTCGCTGCCCTCAGAACGTCCAGGTTCGGAAGAAGTCGATGCCGATCTGGGGGGGCGTTTGTTGGAACGTGCGCGAGATGCCGAGTCGACCGCAGGCCTGCGCACTGGAGCCGGGTTCGAGTCCAAGCGACAGTGACAATCCACGGCTAAAGCGGCGCTCGATTTTGGCACCGAGTCCCTGCGCGAATAGTGACAACGCGTCACCGCTGCCGGCAGTCTGCGGAGCCAATCCGCACAAACCCGTACTAAATGTGAAATACGTGTTGCGCGCGATTTGCCCGCCAACGCCCACGCGCGTCGACGCCAAAATACCAAGTCCATTGTCGCGCAAATTTGCCGCATCGCCCGGTGCCAACGCCGTGGGTTCTACCTGCACCACATCAAAGCGTCCACCAGCCAGACGACTGGACAAGTAGCTGCCCGCGAGTCGCAACGCGAGTGTGGCGCCCTGCTCAGCATACGGGGTATCGAGCACTTTGTACGCGGGTTCACCCGTCACGAGGTAGCTCAGCATATCGCTCTCTGGCAGCGGCGGATTGTCCGCGCTCGACAGCGCCAGTGTTGGCCGATCCAAGGTGCCGCCGATGGCCACCCGAATGCGCACATTTTGTCGATTGGAATTCGCACGCAGCTCACGCACGGTATGCAATGCGGTAATATCGAGTGCAGGTTCAAGATCAGGATCACCAAAAAACCGCACCACGCCGCGCTCGACTTCAAAGCCGGGCCGAGCGATGCCAAGATTGAGCTGGTACGTACCACGTTCGACGGTGAGCGAATCGGAGAGCGCCAGCCGCGCACTACCACCATCGCGCCCAGCGGAGCGGGTGACGCGTAACGCACCGCCCAGTTTGAGATTCGCCTCGGGCGAACGCAGCCACACGTCGTCGCCAATGGAGATGCGTAGATTGTCGAGGACGAGATTTTGCACCAACGCATTGGGTGCGTCGGGAAGCAACGCATTCATTGCGAGCGTGGTCGTATCGATCACGTCCAAGTTGTCTGTGAGGTCAAGTCCACGCCGCTGGGACAGCGCACGAATGTACACGCGTCCACGATCAATATTGACGGCACCTCGAATACGCGGTGCGGTCATCGCACCCGTAAGCGAGAGCGGCGTGGTGGTCGTAATCGTCAACGATGCGGTGCGCGCCTTATCGATGGCGAGAAAGTTATTTGCCGCGAGGCGCAGATCGAAAACGGGTCGCGCGGGATCACTAAAAACGATCATCCCGCTCACGCCGAGCGAATCTTGTGGCGTCGCGCCCGTGGCACCGAAGCGTCGCACGTAAACGGTGTCGCCAGCTAACCCAATGTCGGCGTGCGCGCGCTCCACCCGAATACCGAGGTTGTCGAGAGAAAGCGCAGCGCTGTCCATCAACATTTGTCCGCGCAATCGGGGCTTGTCCCACGTTCCGGTGAGCTGTACATCGGTCGAGAGGCGACCACGCGCCTTACTGATGTCCGGAAACAATGCCTCCAGCACCGAGAGGTCCGCACGGGTACTCACCACGCGACCCGTAAGGGGTTTGTCCAATTGTCGTTCGCGTCCGCTCAACAACGCTAAATCAAGCGGCAGAATCGCGTCGGCTTGCATCGCCGGTTTGCCATCGACGTTAAGTGCCGCGCTCAGGGCCAACCGCAACGAGTCGTACTGCGCGCGCATTGTGAGATCACCGATTCGCAATCGACCGGCCGCCGCATCGTGCAGCGAGACTACACCCTCAATGCGCGGTCGCGCACGGACACCGGCGATGCGCACGGTTGCATCCGCGCGACCACCGGTGAGTCGACTCGTGCGCAACAGTTGCCCAAGATCGGCTAAGGGAACGCGATCAACGTCGAGCATCGCGCTAATGGCGCCCGAGTCGCCAAACGTCCCCCGCAGCGCAAGACGACCCGCGTCGGTGTGTACCAACACCATCGAATCCAGCATACCCGTGTTGGTGCGCGATAAACGGAATACGGCCGGCGCGAGCAGAGAGAATCCGCGCGGTGCAGTAAACGCACTATCAAATCGAATCGTGAGCGTATCGAGCACAATGGTACTGATGTCGTCGCGGCGAGTCACACCACCCGTGACCGCCAAACGCGATGCGGACGGCGTGCGCACATCAATTCCAAATCGTTCGGCCAACCCGTGCTGCAACGTTGATCGGCCCGAGGCTACAACGACATCCAGCCCAGCAAACTTTGCCGAATCAACCGTCACGGTGAGCATGCCGTTCGCCCCGCGCAGCGCATCGGTCACGCTGAGCGTGACGTTCGTTCGCGCTGCCTGCACGGCTCCAAACGTGATCCCCGTGCCGTCCGCGCGCACGTCAAGCAGCACACCGTTGGTGTCGAGCGAATCAAAAGAGCCGCGGAGGCGTCCACGCACATCAATCATGCCGAGCAGCGTATCAGCGGCGACGACGTAGCGCGTCCCTGTTGTATCGGTGCCTTGCAACCACGGACGGACGCCGCCAAGGGAATCGACCAAAATATTGAAGAAGAGCGAATCACGACGAGCCGCGAGCAGTCCGACTCCACCACGAGCATGCGCTCGTAACGCCGAGCTTTCGAGGGACAAGGTGTCGACGCGCACGTGCCCGGAATCGAACACGACCGATGCGGTACCGCCAAACACGCGTACATCCGCGAAGCGTGAGAGCTGGTCAACCGTGGCCCGTAACGGTCCGCGTACGGTCGCGAGCGACGATCCAGTTAACGCAAGTTCGCCAACAGTATTTAGCGTTGTGATGGGATACGAAGCGTCGGCAAATAGATTTTGCAAGTTCATGCCGCGCGTACGAAAAGTGCCCACGGCACCGTATGTGGGCGCGAGCGCGTCGAGGCGTCCATCAAACGCGATCTCCCCACCTTCGCCCGCCAGCGACGTTTGTAACGCAAAATCTTCCGCCAATCC
>JANYFO010000046.1 GCA_025362635.1 Gemmatimonadaceae bacterium
TCGAGTCCCTTGGCGTTGTGCATTGTCATCATGGTGATGGCATCAGCATCAGGGTCGAGCCGATCAATACCGGCGACGAGTGTAGCTTTTTGGAGAAAATGATCCAGCGGTGTGAGCCCGACCTCCCCACCGTCGTCGGCGACGACTTCTGCTGCACCGGCAACCATTTCGCGCACGTTTTCTACGCGCTCGATCCCTTCCTGTCCTTCTGCGCGCAAATGCTCGGCGTAGCGCGTCGCGTCGATTAGATCGCGCAATAGCTTATCGACAGAAGCATCAACCGCTTGCACACGTAATTTCTGCACGAGTGTGACAAACTCTTCGAGGGCGGCACGCGCAGCCGGCCGCATCGCGGCGAGTACGTCGGCGCGCGAGGCCACGGTGAGCAACGAAACACCGTCTAGAGCGGCACGTTCGGCGAGCACCGCGAGCGTGACGTCGCCAAGCCCACGTTTCGGTACGTTGACCGCACGACGAAACGCTTCGTCGTCTGCCGGATTTGCCACCAATTTCAAATATGCCATCAAATCGCGTATCTCGCGTCGATCATAGAACCGAACCGCGCCAACGAGTCGATACGGAATACCGCGTCGGCGACACGCATCTTCGACTGCGCGACTTTGTGCGTTTGTGCGATAGAGCACGGCACAATCGCGCCGTTGCCAGTCTCCGCGCGCGATGCGATCCGTCACCACATCGGCAATAAAATCTGCCTCGTCACGTTCGTCTAGTGTTTCGACGAGCGTGACAGGTTCGCCTGCTGGGCGCGTCGCACGCAGGGTTTTCCCACGACGTTCCGTATTTTCCGCAATGACCGCATTCGCCAACGCCAAGATATTTGGCGTGGATCGATAGTTTTCTTCCAGACGCACGACGCGCGCGCCGGGGAAATCGCGCTCAAAATCAAGGATGTTACGAATGTCCGCGCCGCGCCAACCATAGATCGATTGATCGTCGTCACCGACGACCATCACATTCCCTCGTCCGCCACCCATGAGCGATACAAATTTATATTGCGCGGCGTTCGTATCTTGATACTCGTCGACCAACACGTACCGGAATCTTCGCTGGTAGTGCATCCGCAAGTTTTCGTCGCGCTGTAGTGCGCGCACGGGGAGCACGAGCAGATCATCAAACGTGACGGCGTTCGCGCGTTCGAGCGCACTTTCGAGGTCAGCGTAAACGCCGGCGACAGTTTTCGAGAACACATCAAATGCGTTGGTCGCATAATCACTCGACGAGATGAGCGCATTTTTCGCGTCACTGATCGCGCTAAGGATTGCCTTTGGAGCAAATTGGGTGGGGCTTACGCCGCGACGCTCCATGACCCGCTTTAAGGCCGCGAGCGTATCATCTTCGTCATAAATGGTAAAGTTTGCTTCGCGACCCACCAACGGTGCGACGCCCCGCAAGAGTCGTGCGCCAAGCGCGTGAAATGTACCGCACCACATGCCTTTCGGTTCGTGACCGAGCAGCCGCGCAATCCGCGCACGCATTTCGCCAGCGGCTTTGTTCGTAAATGTGACGGCAAGTATCTCGTGCGGCGCCACGCCTCGTGTCCCAATCAGTCGCGCGATGCGTGTTGTCAGCACGCGCGTTTTCCCTGAGCCAGCCCCGGCAATCACGAGCATCGGTCCGTCATCGTGGGCGACCGCCTCACGCTGCGCCTGATTGAGCCCTCGTTCGGCGGCGTCCAGCTTCAGTGTCGGTTTCGGTACTGCGTCGAAAAGCGATCCAGTAAAACCCGTCGTTGTCATCCAGGCAAGATAACGTCGAAAGCGGCACCGCGACTCGTCTCGGCGAGTATCAATTTCCCACCGTGATTTTCTTCAACAATACGGCGCGCGAGTGCGAGACCGATGCCCCAGCCACGATCTTTCGTGGAAAAGCCCGCGTCGAAGATGCGCGTTCGCAGCGGCCGCGGCACGCCGGGACCGTCATCCGCGACTCGAATGTTTACTCCCCCTTCGGGCAGGGGTTGGGCGGACACGACAACATGCCCGTCGCGACCTGCCAGCGCATCGATCGCGTTTTTGATGAGCACTTCAAGTACCCACTCGAGGAGCACACCATCGCCGACGGCCACCAGCGGCGCGGTGGGATGTTCTGACGTGATAAGAACACGTCGCGCCAACGTTGGCGCACGAGCGGCAAAGTATGCGGCGAGGCGATCAACCAGCGCGGTGCATTCTACGTCATCGCGACGCGGCGGTCGCCCAATGCGCTCAAACCGATGCGACACGCGATCAAGTCGCTGAATGTCTTGCTCCATTGCAAGCACGGCACGTTTGGCAGTAGGCGTCTCAGTTTCGTCGCGCAGTAGCTCGATCCAACCGGCCATCGCCGACAGCGGCGTACCGAGTTGATGCGCCGCTTCGCGCGCCATGCCAGCCCAGACCTTTTCACGCTCAGCGCGTCCGCGTTCGACAAGCGCATACAGTGCGAACGCCAGTAACAGCCCAATTGCGATGGCCTGCAATACTGGTATGACTCTTAGGCCAGTGATGATCGGGCTATCGCCGTAGTGCACCCCGCCGACGCCCGGTTCAACAATTGGTGCGTTGACGCGATCCAATTGTTGCACGAAGGCCTTGGTGCGCGGGCCATCGAGTGGCTCGTCAAATGGCAGATTTGCGGCACCCGACACGCCACCGTGTGCATCGGTGAGGACGAGTGGAAGCCCGGATTCGCGGACTTGTCCCGCCAGCTCAAGCAGTACGGTGGTGGGATCTTGTCCAGCAACGCTGGTATCGTTGAGCGCGAGGTATATGCGCGAATACATACGCCCTTGCGACGCCGCAGCAACCCGGAGTTGTGTAACGACGTGCTGCGTGTAACCCACGTACCAGGTTAAGAGTGCGAGCACGCCAAGGACCATCACCACAACGGGCCAGCGGCGGCGGCGCATTTAGAGCCTCGCTTATCCGTTGAACGCTACGCGCGCCTTCACTACGCGCACACGATCACCGCAGCGTGCTACATCCAACGTACGACTGCAACGCTTCGGGAACGTGCACGGAGCCGTCCGGTTGTTGTCCGTGCTCGAGCAAGCTCGCAATGATGCGGGAGAATGCGAGTGCTGAGCCATTCAGCGTATGTACGAAACGCGGCTTTTCGCCGGGCGCAGGCCGATAGCGAATGTTCGCGCGGCGCGCTTGAAAGTCGGACATGACGCTGCAGCTTGAGACTTCCAACCATTTGCCAACACCCGGCGCGAAGACTTCAAGATCGTACGTCTTCGCACTGGCAAACCCTGTGTCACCGGCGGCGAGCAAGACTACGCGGTAGGGCAACTCCAATCGTTGCAAAATGACTTCGGCGTGCGACGTGAGCAACTCAAGTTCCGTCAGCGACGTCTCGGGTGTCGTGTATTTGACTAACTCCACTTTATCAAACTCATGCACCCGCAAAAGTCCGCGCGTGTCCTTTCCCGCCGCGCCAGCTTCACGACGAAAACAGGCCGTGAATGCGCACAAGCTTTTCGGAAGTTCCGTCGCGTCAAGAATCTCGTCGCGATACAGATTGGTAAGGGGGACTTCGGATGTGGGAATGAGGAACAGATCTTCTTCGTTAATGTGGTACATGTCGTCTGCGAACTTTGGAAGCTGCCCAGTGCCAGTCATCGACGCACGATTCACCACGAGTGGCACGGAGCACTCTTCGTACCCATGCTCGACCGTGTGAATATCGAGCATCATGTTCATGAGACCGCGCACGAGTCGCGCACCGATGCCGCGATACACGATGAATCCCGATCCACTTATTTTCGCCCCTCGCGTCACGTCCAGCATGCCCAAACGTTCGCCGATTTCCCAATGCGGTTTAATGAGCGAACCATCTGGTCGCGGCGCGCCCCACGCACGCATGATGCGATTCGCTTCTTCGCCACCCTCAGGAACTTCGTCGAAGGTGAGGTTGGGCAGCTCGTACAAGAGCGCTTGTACGGCTGCTTCGGCAGACGATTTTCGATGTTCGAGCGCTGCAATGACGTCGCCGGCCGCGCGACCGGCCGCGATCAAATCGGTCGCCTCGCGTCCCGCTTTGCGACGCTCGCCGACTTCCTGCGTGAGCCGATTTCGCTGCGCCTGCTGTGCCTCAAGTTCCGTGATCGCCGAGCGACGATCACGCTCGAGTTCTTCGGCGCGATCTAAGAGCGGCGCAAGTTCGTCAAGCTTTTTTCGACGACGCATGCCGTCGCGCAGTCGATCCAATTGGTCGCGCAGTAGGCGAATGTCGTGCATAA
>JANYFO010000111.1 GCA_025362635.1 Gemmatimonadaceae bacterium
GTTCCCGCGCGCCCGGTCGATGTCGGTCACGTGCGCTATGTTGATGCACAGGGGATGCCGCGTGAACGGTACTTTCTCAACGTGGCAAGCTTTGGGTTGAGTGCAGACGTTGTGGAGCGCGTTGCGCAGGCCGGACCGGCCCGTGTGCTCGGCGGGCGTTTTACGTACCTCGCGGGTGCCCTCGGGGCGCTGCTGCGGCATCGACAGGTGACCGTGCGCGTCACGATCGATTCTCACTACGATATTTCGGCAAACATGACGATCGGCGCTATTTGTAACGGACGCTATTTTGGTGGGGGCTTGATGGTTGCGCCAAACGCGCTGCCGGATGACGGCTTGTTTGACGTGGTTTTGTTGCGCGGGTCCACTCGACTGGGCGTCGTGGCGCGCATGAGCGAATTGCTTCGCGGCGCCCACTTGGCGCATCGCACCGTCAATGTGGAACGCGGCGAGTCCGTCAAACTCACCGGGACGAATGCGTTGGACAAGCCCATTCGCCTGGAAATTGATGGCGAAACCGGCGCGTATTTACCCGCGCACCTCACGCTGCGTCGGCATGCATTACTGGTGCACATGTGAGAATTATCGCCGGTAAGTATGCGGATCGGAAACTCACGTCGCCAAACGATTTTCGCGTGCGTCCGACCGCGGAATTGGTGCGCAGCGAAATGTTGCGCATGCTCAAGGACGATCTCCCAGATGCGCGCGTGCTTGATCTCTTTGCTGGAACCGGGGCCTTTGGGCTGGAAGCCATTTCGCGTGGCGCAAAGTACGCGGATTTTGTAGAGATTCGTCCGTCAAGTCTGCACGCGCTGAAGGCGAATATTGCCGCACTACGGTTGCTCAAGAATACGCGGATTTTCAAACGTGATGCAATTCCGTTGGTCGCGGCGCTCGCGGCGGATAGTTACGATCTCGCATTTGCCGACCCGCCATACGGCTCGAAGATGTTGGATCGCGTTCTGCAAAGTTGGCACGAGACAAAATTCTCACGCGTGCTCGCGGTGGAGCATTCACGCGAACACGAACTACCGCTTGGTGATGATCGCCGTCGGTTTGATGAGACGACAATTACCATCTACCGTCGGAAGTAGTCGGACGCTACCGCGCCGCAGCGGCTTCGGGCGCATCGCATATCTCCAGCTCACCATGCGCCTGTTGTCGTTCAACCAACAGAATTTACGAACGTGGACAGTCGCCTCAGTAACGGCTAATCGACATCCTGCTGTCCATCCATTAAAAATGTCGGCCGCGCCAAACCGTCCGTGTCGTCATAAAATTGCACCGCACCAGACGTGAACCATTTTGCGAGATGAATGATCTGGCCCGTATGTCCAGAAAAGTGCTCCACCACATGATAGATCGCCGCAAATACCGTCGTTTCGCGCCCTTGAATTAATCGCGATTCACTCAGCGAATTCGTGGTTAACCGCGCCAAGACTATGTCCACATCGTCACACGCCTGCTGTAGCGTCGCCAACAGTACTCCGTGATCCGCACCGTCACGCGCTGCAAATTCCCCATCGCGAAATCGCACGTCAGGCGCGCCGCCCACACCACTCACAATCCATTGACGCACGTTTCCACTGAGGTGCAGTACGAGATTGCCGACGCTGTTCGCGTGCTCGTTCGGTCGCCACCACAACCGATCCGCCGGAATAGACTCGAGCGCCAGCCGAATTTTTGCCGGGTACTCGACATGCAAATAGTGTCGTGAGCGTTCGAGAAAACGGGCGCCGATATCAAAGGTCATACGAGCGAATGTAGCCCGCTGCACACCCCTCTCGTCAACTGCCGTGTCGCGAGCCATACTCTCGGTGTCGTCATTCCCCTTACGCGCTCACCATGACCAACGCCGCGATTACCGGATGGGGCGCCTGTATGCCCCCGGCCATCCTTACCAACGACGATCTCTCCACATTTCTGGAGACCTCCGATGAATGGATTCGCTCGAGAACCGGGATGCAAGAGCGTCGCATCTCGCACGTGAGCGCGATCGAACTGTCCACGATCGCCGCGTCACGTGCACTTGCATGCGCTGGTTTGCATGCGAATGACGTCGATTTGATTATTTACGGCGGCGTCAGCAACGACGAGCAAGTCCCAAACAGTGCGTCCGGCGTCAGATCGCACTGGGCGCCACGCACTCCGCCTCAATCGATCTCAACACGGCCTGCACGAGCTTTTGCTACGGACTCGCCACCGCCACCGCCGTGATCAAATGCGGCATGATCCGCAACGCCGTCGTCATAGGCGTCGAGTTGATCAGCCGATACATGGATTGGAGCAATCGCAATGTGGCGGTGCTCTTTGGCGATGGCGCCGCCGCGGTCGTCGTACAAGCCTCCGACAACGACGAAGGGCTCATCGGCACCGTGCTCGGCTGCGATGCCGAAGCGCGCGAGAGTTTGCGCGTACGCGGCATCGGGTGCAGCTATTCCGGCCTCAACGTCACCTTTGGTGATACGCTGTGGGATTTCGACGGACAGGTGATTTTTAAGCGCGCCGTGCGCGCGATGGTCGAGGCGTCCGCCCGCGTGCTGCGTGAGAATGGCATGACCGCAGACGACGTCGACCTCGTCATCCCTCATCAAGCGAATCTCCGCATTATCGAATCGGTGGCGAGATATACCGATATCCCGATGGACAAGGTCATGGTCACGGTGCAGCGGTACGGCAACATGAGCGCCGCAACAGTGCCGGTGGCGTTGGTTGAAGCACTGAACGAAGGTCGCGTGAAGCCGGGGAGCACCATCCTCATGCCCGCCTTCGGTGGTGGCCTTACGTATTGTGCGCTGCTTGTCAAATGGGGAGAACGCGTCACACCGGTGGGCGTATCAACTCGCGAGTTACCACCGTGCACCGAAACCGCGCTTGACCTCGTCAACCGCGTGCGTGCAACACAAGATCCGCACGGTCGTTCATTCCGTGGTCTCATGACTCCCGTGTTCGCCGAAACTCAACTGGTTTAGCATCATGACACGCAACGCTATCCGCTGCTGCACCGCTGCCGTCGCTTTGCTCACGATCGCGTGTGGCGGTCGCAATGATACCATCGCATCTACGTCGAATGCTGGGTACGATGTCGTGATCAGCAATGGTCGTATCATCGATGGCACGGGCAATGCGTGGTTTTGGGGCGATCTCGCGATTAAGGACGGACGTGTTGCGCGCATCGCGCCGCGCGGTGTGCTCGAGCAGGCGGCCGCGACGCGACGCATTGACGCAAAGGGCTTCGTCGTGTCGCCGGGATTCATCGACAT